>CAMZEO010000275.1 GCA_947305735.1 uncultured Planctomycetales bacterium
AATGTATAATTAGTTAGGTTGTAAGGTTTAGGTTGTAAATTGCGAAAAAGTATAGATTTTGACAAAATTTTTACATTTTCGGGCGAGAACCTTTTGGCGTCGTCAAATTCTCCTGGAACAGTTTCTAAACGTCGCGAGGGGCAGTCCGCATTTTTTGGCGGCGGCAACCTGCGTGAGGAATCCGGCGCGTTGCATAGCGACGATCTCCTTGAAATTCTCGGGCAATTCTCTTCTGGGACGACCGAATTTTACGCCCTTTCTTTTGGCGATATCGATTCCTTCGCGTTGACGTTGACGAATGTTGGCTCGTTCGTTTTCGGCGACGAACGACAGGATCTGCAAAACGACGTCGCTGATAAAGGTTCCGAGCAGATCTTTCCCGCGCCTCGTGTCCAGAAGAGGCATGTCGAGCACGACGACGTCGACGCCGATATCTTTAGTCAGCAATTGCCACTGTTTAAGAATCTCGCGGTAGTTGCGTCCAAGTCGGTCGATGCTCTTGACGTAGAGAACGTCGTTGGGACGCAACGCGTTCAGAAGCGCCTTGTATTGCCCGCGTTCAAAGTCTTTGCCCGACTGCTTGTCGACAAAAACGTTTTCCGCCGCCGCGCCCGCCGCTTCGAGCGCCTGTATTTGCCGATCTTCGTTTTGATTCGCCGCGCTTACGCGAGCGTAGCCGTAGATTTCGCTCTTTTTGCTCATAAGATACTTCCCGTTTGCGATAATATTTTACAATTAAAAGAAACCTCGCCGTATTATCGCGAACGCTTGGGAAAAAATACGCGAAAAGTCTAACAAGGACTTTTTGAAAGATTGGATCATTCTCGAAGCGGAAAACAAGCCGAGCTAAAAGTTGATATAAAACCAATCTGGAGATCGGGTTCAAGACGTCTTTGATTGACATTGACGTCGTCCGAGCTATACCGAGCCGAAAAAATGATTAAAGAGTATGACATTGTGAAGACGTTGGTTGAGAAGGAGGGTTTCCCTATCGGCTCGAAAGGCGTCGTCGCGAGTATCTACAGTACGGGACCGGCATGCGAAGTTGAGATGTGGGATGAGAATAACTATCCAATCGACGTCGTTACATTTTTGTTTGACGAATTAGAATTACTCGAACAATAGACGTTTTAAGAACTCGTCTCGTTCAGGCGTTGCGTTCATACAGCGTCTGAACGAGACTATATAGCGTGATTCAGTTTTGAAAGGGGGCTGCGTCTTCCTGCTTACGCCAGTTTTTCCAGTTCCTTTTTCAGGCGTTTAACTTCGTCGCTCATCTCCATTTGCCGATTGAACTGCGGCTCTTTGCGAATTCTGTTTTCGAGCGCGTCGATTCTCTTTTGGATTTTCGCGCGTCTTTTCTGAACGTCGACCGATTCGGCGACGGTTTGCGACTCGTCGCGCCGCAACGCGTCCCCGGCGACCTGAAGAACGAAATTATCGTAGACGGCGTCGAGGTCAAGCCCAACCGTTTTGCACGGAAGGTTTTCCGGATCGACCCAATCGGTTTTATAGAAGGCGATCTGATTGACTTTCACCGTTCCCTTCGACGGAACAATTCTTATTTCCTTATAGCTGATCCGCGCCTGAACAAGCCCTTCGAATTTCAGGAGAAACAGAATCGGACGCGGAATCGCTTTGTCGATCAGGCGAACGATCTCGTCGTCAAGGTCTTGTTCGCGCAACTCAATTTCAAAGACGTCGACTTCTTCGATCGTTCGGCCGGGCTCAATATTGACGGTGTTGGCCGCGATTTTGCTCCGCCAGACGATTCGATCGACTTGTTCGACGAATCGACGTTTCAACGACGAGTTTGCGCCAAGTTTTTCGTAAAAAGTCTTTTTCGGTATCGTCTGATTGACGACGGTCGATTCGGGGAGTCCCAACATGGTTCGTTACCTCACGACCAAAAAACAGACGAGGTCGAAATCGTCAAGTCCCTTAATTTTTGTCGTTAGCGCGGTTGTCACGCCGGGTCGGAAAAGACTCTCGACGTCCGATTCCTCTTTCTTTTGAACGATCGACTTGATCGCTTCGCCGAGAAGTCCGGAATATTTGTCCATTTTCCGCCCGTCGTTCGTCTCCTTGTTAAACGCGCGGTAAAGCTCCGCGATCGGCTCCGTCTTGCCTTTGCATAACAGGCGCGTTTTGTCGAGGATTTCCTTCGGCGAAAAGCAGTCGCGCACGACGTTCCCTTCGACGTCGACGTAAACGAGATAGAACGGGTGCAGGCGGTTCTTCCGATCGATATTGACCGAATCGGTTCTGTTCCTCAACACGTAGACGACGCCCGGAGGCGCCGCGTCGTTGGCTCTCGCGACGGCGTGCAAGCCCAGCGGCGCGTTTTCGACGCCGGGGTTCGCCTTGAAGTATTCGACCAGATCCATGCGGAAATCGTTCAAGCCCAAGTCGAGAATCGACACGCCGTTGTTCATTTCTTCGAGGTCGACGACTTCCTTTTGCAGCCGTTGCAGTTGCGCTTTGCGATATTCGAGCTCGATTTTTTCCGGACTGATGACGTTGTCGTCGCCGGTCGCGGTCAAGTCGACGATTTTCATGCGCGTTTCGACCTTGTTGCGCAAATCGATATATTCGTCGAGCGAAACGTTCGGCCAGAAGTTGACGAGTTGAACGCTCGCGTTTTTGCTCCCGATACGGTCGATACGCCCGAACCGCTGGATAATGCGCACGGGGTTCCAGTGAATATCGTAGTTGATAAGATAGTCGCAGTCCTGCAGGTTCTGACCTTCGGAAATGCAGTCGGTGGCGATGAGAACGTCGATATCGCGATCGGCGATCGACGCGACGGCGGCGCGATTCTTGGAAATCGGCGAAAACGCCGTCAGGACGTTGTTGACGTCCGCCTTAAATTTGGGAAGAGTCGTTCGACAGTCGGTTCCGGAAACGACCGCCGTATCGAGTCCGTAATTCTCTTTAACGTATTCGGAAACGTGTTGGTAAAGATAATTAGCCGTGTCGGCGAACGCCGTGAAGACGAGCAGCTTTTTATTGCCCGGATTGATCGGATTCTCGATTTTTTGAGCGATCCTATCGAACAACTCCCGCAACTTGGAATCGTGAATAGCGTCGATCGGCTTGATCGCGTCGAGAAGGGTTCGCAATATCTCGCGGTCGTATTCCAGGTGTTGCAACCATCTCAGATAGTCCATGTCCTCGAGTTCGATCTTGACTTTTCTGCCGATGACGAATTCGGACGATTCAAGATCGTCTTCGTCCCAGTCGGACGTTTCGAGGGTCATGTCTTTTCCCACGACCGTCGCGTTTCCCGTCGTTTTGAACCGTTGAACGACGTCGATATAGGTTTCGCACGTTTCCAAAACGCGCCGAAGCGTCAAACCGAACGAATAGACGGAGCTCTCCATTCGTTTCATCAAATTGATCGCCATGATGCGCCGGAGTCCCAATTCGCGGTTCTCCTGGGTCAGGTTGGCGGTCTTCTTTTCGTCGCCGAAGATTTCGGCGTATTTCTTCTTTTTGCTCTCGTGAATAAAACGGGTCGGCGTGTAGACCGCCAGCGACAGATTGGAGAGACGTTCGAAAATTTCCGAATAATCGAGCGCGTTTTCGAGATCGGTCAATTCGGGGGAACTCGAAATCGGCGCGAGTCGTTCGGGGAACGTTCCAATATCGGACGTGTCGTAATAGCGTTCGATGTGTTTGCGCGAGCGCGCGATCGTCACGGCGTCGAGGACTTCGAAAAAGTCGAAGTTGAGCATGCCGAGCAATCTTTCGGTCGTGCGTTCGGAGACGTCCAGTTTGCTCCACGCGTTGAAGACGCTTTGCGCGTTTCGGAAAATATCGTTGATCGAACGCGACAGCCCCAATTTGCCGTCGATATTTTGAGATTCTCCCTCGTAGGCGAGCGCAAGCTGATTGCGCAGGTCGTTGAAGCGGTTGTTGACGGGCGTCGCCGAGAGCATGAGGACTTTCGTCTTAACGCCCGCGCGAATGATCTTGTTCATCAGAACGCCGTAACGATTGTCGCGCTTCTCGTCGCCGCCGATATAAGCGGCTCCGTTGCGGAAGTTGTGCGATTCGTCGATGACGATCAAGTCGAACGCGCCCCAGTTGAGCAGTTCGAGATCGACCCCGTTGGACAAGCCGCTTGATCGCGACAAATCGGTGTGAAAGAGAACTTCGTAACGCAACTTGTCCGACGCGATCGGGTTGTTGACGTAGTTGCTTTTGAACGTCGTCCAGTTCTGCGCAAGTTTTTTCGGGCAAAGAACCAAGACGTCTTTATTGCGCGTCTGATAGTATTTCATGACGGCGAGCGCGGTGAACGTTTTGCCCAGGCCGACGCTGTCCGCCAAGACGCACCCGTTGTAGCGTTCCAACTTGTTAATGACGGCGAGCGCCGCGTCGCGTTGGAAATTGTAAAGGGTCTTCCAAATCGCGGATTCTTTAAAGCCGAGCGCTTCGTTGGGCAACGCGTCCGTGTTGCTGATATCCGCGATAAACTCGTGAAAAATGTTGTAGAGCGCGACAAAATAAATGAATTCCGGCGGGTTTTCCTGGTACGCCGCTTCAATTTTTTCGACGACCTCGGCCGTTACGTCCTGAAGGCGGTTTTTATTGTTCCATATAGCCTCGAACATATTGAGACAAACGCTTGATTCCGGCGCTTCGATTTTGCTGATAAAGGCGGTAAGGTTGTCGCCGCGTTCGCCGCCAAGATCGGACAGTCTGAATCCGCGAACAGGCGTGTATGCAACCGAATCGACGTTAATCAGACCCTGGATATAATCGTTCGAGACGTTGGATCGAAATTTGACTTTTTGACGAATCCATTCGGCGCATTCGCGCGCGACGGCGCGTTGCGTCAATTGTTTTTTGAGTCGGACTTCAAATTCGTCCCCGTAAAGAGAGCGTTCGCGATTGAGTCGCGGAATATAGAACTCGCGCATTTCTTTGCGTTCCTGATCGGAAACAAAAGTCGGGGACGTAAAGATAAAGCGCAATTCGTCGATTTGTTTGAGCTCCTCTTTAAGCGCCTGAAACGCGTAGATCGAAAAACAAGCCGCCGCTATCGATAATTTTGCGCCCGGTTTGATTTCCTTTTTGAGATCGTCGAC
>CAMZEO010000276.1 GCA_947305735.1 uncultured Planctomycetales bacterium
TGGGTTCCAGCGTTTGGAGGTTGTTTATATTCCGTTGGTCTACTGCTTCGAGCGTCGTTCCTGTCCCTTGACGCGCCGCGCTCATCATCTGCGCGCTCATTTTATCAACAATAGAATCCCGTTGCCATTCCCTCGCCCCCAATTCAAATTCGAGAATAACCGACATACGAACCTGGACTCGATTCGGAGAAGAAAATGAAACTTGACAATCGAAGGAAGAAGGCGTAGAACCATCATGGGCGGTCATTTGTTTCTCCTTAAAAGGTTTAGTTGGAAAAAAGGAGTATGAGTGATCGCCCTTCTTTGTTCAATAGCAAAATTCTACTTCTACAATTTTCTCTATTTTAAACATCAGCATCTGAACAGTAGGCTTCTTTGTAAGAATGTCGCGCGTTTCCCCAATATCAAGCGTCGCCTGACGCCAATGTTGCATAATACTCCACTGACCCCGCAATTGGGTTCAATGAGGAAAGCCGAAGCCAAACCGCTGTCAACATCGTCCAAGAGAGCAGTAGCTATTTTTCGACATAACACAATAGATAATGCTCTTTACCTGAAACAGCCCATCTACGTCTAAGAATTACCTCAAACGAATTGGAGGAACGTCCTTAAACCAAGACTCATCAACATAGCGCCCAAGGAGATAGAATTTTTGATCGGGATACCATAAAACGCACTTCCCGTCAATTTGGGTGGAACTTGTATAGAAAGAGTTCCCGCTTGGGCGGTCGATGAATAACTGAGGTTTTCCAAACCAAATAGGTTGTTTCGCGCCCGCTTGATATGTTCCGCCAATTAAGAAAAGCGGACCTCGATTTTGCCAAGGATTATTATTGGAGAAATCGTACTTGTCGTGAATGAACGCAAAATAATATCCGCTCGCAGCTTCCGCGCCTTTCCAATCGTAAATAGGACAAGGTGAAACGGGGTGCAAAAAGGGCGATCCTCCGTCCTTATCAAGCAAGGGTTCTGGTTGAGTCCAAGTTTCTCCGTCGTCAGAACTTACCGACCAACAGGGGTAACCGACGCCAGTTCTCAAGAGTGCAAACAGTCGACCATCGGGCAATTTAACAATACTCGGTTCCTCACAAAAAACGCCCTTTTGTAAAACGGCGTCGTCAGTCATAAACCAACGCGCGATTATATCCTTTGGTTCTGGATTGTCATCGATATTGTCGAAGCGGATAAATTCCGAAACCGTTCGATACTTAGAATGGAACTGCGGGGCAACATAGCGAGTCACTCCGACTAGATACTTGCCATTCTCTCCCAAACGCAAAGGTTTTTGCCATACTACCCACTCGGGGGGTATCGTTTCGTCAGGGGAATCGTTTGAAGTTCGAGGTTGAGCTATAAGTTGCGGCTCAGACCAGGTTTCACCTAAATCATCGCTATAAATGCCGGTCATTAAGCCCGTATGCTGACGATGTGTTGATACTTTTCCCGGTTGGTATTGATTATAAATTACATAAATGCGACCCGATTTAGAAACCATACCAAACCCCCAACTTGCAATGGGAACCTCGCTGTCCATTGTTTGGGGACCGGCTAGAATCTTAGGTTCGCTCCAAGTTTTTCCACCATCTATACTTTTAAATAAAGCAATATGTTGATCCAAGGCGCCTTCACAAGTCGCCTGACAAGTTGTGGCAAATAAAACGCCGTTCGGTCCGTCAAAAACTTGAAAATGATCGTTATAGCAATCACCAAGCTTTTCAGGTTCAACCTTGGGAATGTAGACGATAAAATCGGGCGACGTCGTTTGCGCGTCTTTTTGGAAAAAAGGCCTTTGCGTCAATCGGGATTTTAGCGTTGACTCTATTCTCTTTGAATATTCTTGCTTCCAGTCATCGACGCTCGCGCTCTGTTGCGCCGATCCCAAAGAAGCCGTCCCCAGCCAAAAAGCGCTCCAAAGAAAAACTTGAAAATACCGATCCATAACGAGGTTCCTCATCGGCAAGAATAACAATTTACAATTATCGCGATCCTTTTTGAACTACACTGGACATAGAAAACAATCAGCGCGTGTAATATCGCTTAGCAAATCAATCAGGCCCGTTAATATAAACAAATCTAAGGTTATTAAAAGACCGTTAGATACTCGATTGTTGTTTTCGAAGCGCTGCTCGTTACTCGCGAATCTAACATCCTTTGTCAATAATCAAAAGAACGTTTGGGTTTCGTAAAATACAAACAGGAAAAGTTGGGACCGGGTAAAACGCTGGATTCATTTTCATAAGTCTCTCCCGATCTTGCCCAATTTTCAGCCTCGTCCGTCAAATAATTTAAAAGTTTCTCAAGCTTTTTACGAAAATGTTCAATCCCCTGTTTATCCAAGTCAGGAGGCACGAAGAAGTCGCCGCTTGGAATACAGCGCGCGCGAGAAAAAGGTCTTGGTAGAGCAAAGCGATCCCAGCTATTAAGCCGAAACGGACCGTCGTATCCAACTCCCATTGCAACTATGGGAATTTGCAACTTAGACGCAAGATACACGCAGCCAGGAGCAAGGGTTCTGCGTGGTCCGCGCGGTCCGTCAGGAGTAATCGTAAGATCAAAATCCTCGTGTTGCTCTTTGCGCATCATCCTTCGAAGAGCCTGTAAACCACCTCGATTTGTCGAACCTCGAACTCCTCCAAAACCGAGCAAACGAGCTAGTTCCTCGAGTACGTCGGCGTCGGAATGCTTACTCAAGAGCATCGCCAGATGACAGTGCTTGCGTAAATACACAAAAAACTGAATGTATTCGTGCCAAAAAATATAAATCCGCCGCTTTCCGTCGTTAGCGTACGCCGGATCTATTCTCGGATCATAATAAGCGACTCGATAGTCAAGCGTAGAATCCAAAAGGTGAATACCGAGAGAAACGCCTAAACCAGCGGCGCGAATCAAGATTCCGTTTGTGATTTTCATCTAATGAAGCCTAAGAAACCCGTACTACGGACAAACGCTCCCACGCAAACAACCACGTTTCGAATATGAGAAATTTAACCGCATTAACCTCGTCTCTCCCATCCCAAGGTCAACCGTTCCGCTACTGGAAGCGCGCTCAATCGCAAAGGAGACACGCAATATAAACCATTCCATAAATCTAGTCTATGGCCTTTGCGCGTTACAAAGTCGATCCCGCCCCTACAACAAAATCCTCAACCACATCGTCAGTCAAACCGACGGAACCGAATCTTTTGGGAGAAAAATCGAAATTTTCTTCCGCTATATTGGCTTCCGACGAAGAGTTTGTTCCCGTCGCTTCGAATGATTCAGTTACAACGGATCGATCCTGATTGTTTGTAAATTCGTCATAAAACAAAGAGTCGGGATCAAACGTTGGCTCGACAAAAGAGGGTTCGCGAGGATCCGTCAACTCAGGCGCGAGCGCCAAAACAGCGTCAAAATCTGCGGAAACTGCCTTGGGAGAACATAATTTAGCATTCTGCACCAGATTCTCTCTGAGTTGATTTTTGTAGAGAAAATCATAGTACAGAAAAAGTCCAAGTCCCGCCAGCGCTATAGAAAGAGCAAAAAACAACGCGGAATCGCCCTTCTTTTTCACAGACTCCCTCACAGGGGGAACCTGAGCGTAAGGGGTCGTTTCAACGCTGGCGTCTATTGGTCGAAACGATGAAGAACGCTTCTCTTGCACGGGATTTGTATTCGTAACGCTTGTCGACGAACGATCCTCCTCCGGGGTTGGAGTTGAAAGAGTTAAAAAACCGGTTGGGTACCATAAATCCTCATGTGTCTTAGCAGGTTGCGGGGGTCGACTGCGTCTCGCCGCGTCGACAGTCGAAAAAGGAACCGACGAGTTCGCGTCAACGGAAGAAACGAACATTGACCCTTTCTCAGAAGAAATTTCCTGTTGTGAATAACACCTAGCGACGGCGAATGAAAAAACAGTCGCCAGAACTACGACGTCTGTAACAATTCCCAATGCTCTAATCACCCTGTGTTCGCCGAGGTTGCCAACGCTTCCGCAACAGAATCGACTAATTGTTTCACAATCGATAAAACGAGGTGTTCTCAACAACCGCAATACGATCCCGAACAGAAATGTTCTGATCGATCGTCGAATATTATTGGTCATTTCACACATCCTTTTCCGGGGACGACCGCGCAAACCACCGTCGTCGTTAAAACCGCGCTAAGACGCCAAATTAACGCTTTAACAAACAACCCGTCTAAATTATAAGTAGGACGAGCGTTAATTTCAATGAATAAAATCGAAGAAAAAATGAATTTCTTACACTTGCGTCCCGCCAAACCGGTAAACAGAGAACACTCGCGAAACTACGTTGCAAAAGACGTTGCAATCATTCAAAAAGGGTAAAAAATGTTAGACCAGATTCTAAAGATTACGTAAAGTTTTCAATAATGAAAAACGAGCGTCGGAATATAAGCCGGATTATGTGCCCAAAATGAGCAACGGTCATTTATCTTGACAATCAGTCGCCTAATTGTTCTTCGCGGTTCACCTGTATCTTTAAGGCGGATAACCTTCTGTTTGCGAAACAAACACGATACTTTTTAACCTTGCTCCCAACGGGGCTTGCCATGCGATTTTAGTTGCCTAAAACCCGGTGAGCTCTTACCTCGCCTTTTCACCCTTGCTTCCAACAAGTGAAAGCGGTTTGTTTTCTGTTGCGCTTTCCCTGATCTTACGACCGGCGGGCGTTACCCGTCGTTGCATCCTATGGAGTCCGGACTTTCCTCGAAAACGCAGACGTTTCCGCGACCGTTCATCCAACGCTCTTCGCCCTATTATATCTTCCGTGAAGATTCCTTCAACTCCACAAATAAAAAACGAACGCGTCATCTCTAACACGTTCGTCAATATCAGCCCATGCGAATCCGGCTAAATCTCAGAGAAAAAATCTCCATAAAACCGTCAAGTTCAAAGATCGTTCAAACTCTCTCACGGAGCCCGATCAAGCGCGCCGCCCGCATACCTATCTATGAAACGGCTCAAACTCGCAAAATCATTTCCTCAATTGCAGGAGGGCGCTGCGGGAGCGCAGGCGGGAACGGCGCAACCACAAGGCGCGGGCGCGCTTTCAATCGGACCGCAGACTGCGCACGAGCCGCAAGGAACG
>CAMZEO010000277.1 GCA_947305735.1 uncultured Planctomycetales bacterium
TAATCGTCGTTCCGAGTCCGTCGTTTCCGGCGTAGGCGATCGCTTCGCGCAGGGAGATCAGACCGTCGTATTCGTCGACGACGTCGAGGTTCGTCGTGACGACGGTCGACGGCGTCTCGCTCCGAATCTGGAGTTCGTAGGCGCCCAGATCGACGGCGGCGCCGACGACGCGCCGATTGCCCGCGAGGTCGTGTTCCGTCAAAACGTAGGCGTCGTTCCCTTTATCGAGCGCCTGCGAGTTTGCCGCGAGGGAGTAATCGCCGTTTTCGGCGTCGGCGAAGAGGGGTTTCGTGGGGTCGTAGACGTAGTTGACAACGCCTTCTTCGGACGCGTTGCTCCAGTCCGCGTAAGACGAGAGAGAGTTGAAGGCGTTAACCGTCGCGGACTGTTCGATATAGACGTCCGCGTCCGAATCGCTCGCGACGTTGTCCGCGACGATCGAGTTGCGGAACTCGCAAGCGCTCTGGGAGAAACCGACGCCTCCGCCGTAAACGGCGGAATTGCCGACAATCGTCGCGTTTGCGATTATCAAAGAATCGCATCCCAACGCGACGAGACCGCCTCCAACGTCGGATTCGTTGTTCGAGATCGTGCAGTTCACGATCGTCGCGTCGCCGTCGTAGCCGACGCAAATCCCGCCGCCGTAAACTTGAGAAGCGGAGGAGGAGGAAACCGTATTGTCTGAAATATCGGCGTTTGCGATCGTTAGCGAACCGCCTTCCGCGTAAATCCCGCCGCCGTAAAGTTTGGTTTGGGAAGAATAGGAAGATTGGGAAGAATAGGAAGAAACGGCGTTGCCGGAAACAGAGCCTCCTTCGATCGTTATTTCGGCGCCATGCGCGTAAATCCCGCCGCCGTAAACTTGAGATTGAAAAGCGGAGGAGGAGGAGAAGGAAACCGTATTGTCGGAAATATCGGCGTTTGTGATCGTTAGCGATCCTTCCCCCACGAAAATCCCGCCGCCGTAAGTATGAACAAGAGAAAAGGACGAGGAAGAGGAGGAAGAAACGACGTTGCCGGAAACAGAGCCTCCTTCGATCGTTACTTCGGCGTCATACGCGCAAATCCCGCCGCCGTAAGTATAAACAAAAGAAGAGGACGAGGAAAAGGAGAAGGAGGAAACCTCGTTGTCGGATATTTCGGCGTTTGTGATCGTTAGCGAACCGCCATACGCGTAAATCCCGCCGCCGCGAACGGCTCTGTTGCCGGAAATCGCGCCGTTTGCGAACGTTACGTCGGCGTTAAGCGCGTAAATCCCGCCGCCGTCATGCCGGGAATAGCCGTTGACGATATTCGCGCCGTCGAGCGAACAATCGGCGAGGATCGTCATAACGCGGCTTTTTCCGTCGGCGTCGAGCGTTATCCCGTTGGAAAGAGAGGAAGCGTCGATCGTTAGATCCTTAACGACGAAAAGCGAAAAGCCGTTCAGGGTAATCGTCGCGCCGTCGAGATCTGGCGCGAACGAGATCTCGTCGCCGGAATTCGCGTGGAAAATCGCTTCGCGCAAGGAAATGAAGCCGTCGGTCGCGTCGCAGACGTCGTCGACGGTCGTGACGACGCCGGAATAGACGTCGCGTTGACCGACGACCGTTTCCTGATACTCGTACGCTCCGATATCGACGATCGCCGTCGAGGACGCGGAGGCGACGACGCGCGTCGATCCGCCAAGATCAATTTGACCGTCGCAATAATCGTTTGAACCGGCGTCGATCGCAAGACTCGCGGAGGTCAATCTCAAATTTAAGTCGTCGAGGTTGGAAAGCGTTCCGTCGACGAAAACGGGCGAAACGACAAAACCGGGGTCGGCGCCGATAAGACTGTTCTCAATTCGAGGCGTCGCGTAGGATCCGAGCAGGTCGTCGCCGTAATTTTGCGAGACGATCGTATTGCGAAGGTCGACGGAACCATACGTATAAACCCCGCCGCCGCAAGCGGCTACGTTTCCGGAGATCGTGCAGTTCACGATTGTCGCGTCGCCGTCGTAGCCGACGAAAATCCCGCCGCCGTACTCGGCTCCGTTTCCGAAGATCGAGCTGTTCGATATCGTCAATTCGCTATCGCTCTCCGCGTAAATCCCGCCGCCGTATTCGGCGCTGCTCGCAAAAATCGCGCCGGTCGCGAACGTCAGCCCCGCGTCGGACTCGACGTAAACGCCGCCGCCGTCGCCGCCAAAGAATCCGACGTTTCCGTTGGCGACGACGTATCCGTTGGCGACGGCGATTCCCTTCATTACCACGTCGGGGGCGGCGATAAAGAACGCGCGCGATCGACCGTCGGCGTCGATCGTGACGCCGGGCTTGTCGTTCTCGTCGTCCCAGACGGACATGGCGTCGATCATCAGCGATTTGCCAATTATCAGTTGCGTTCCGGCGAGCGTTATCGTTTGACCTTTGAGGGACGGGGCGAAGGTGATCGTCGTTCCGAGATTATTGGTTCCGGCGTAGGCGATCGCCTCGCGCAGGGAGATCCATCCGTCGGTCGCGTCGACGAGGTCGGCGGTCGTCGTGACGACGGTCGAGGCGGCTTCGCTCGTCGATTCGTAGGCGCCCAGGTCGACGGCGCTTCCGAAAACGCGCGGGTTGCCGGCGAGGTCGTAGTCTTGCGCCGAGACGTAGACGCCGTTTCCTTTGTCGATCGCCTGCGAGCCTTGCGCGAGTCGGTAATCGCCGTTTTCGGCGTCGGCGAAGAGGGGCGCCAAGGCGTCGTAGGCGTAGTTGACGGAGCTCGCCGCGTTATTCCACGCGGTAAAGGACGAGAGGGCGTTGAACCCTCTAATCGTCGAGGAACCGGCTTTGGACAGGTCGGCGTCGCCGATCGTCGCGTCGTTGCCGACGACGATCGAGTTGTAGAACGCGTAAGACCCTCCGTTGAGTCGCGCGCCGCCGCCGTAATTTGCAGCGGCGTTGTCCGCGATCGTGCAGTTGACAAAGGTTCCGGTTCCGTTCAAGCCGAAAACGGCGCCTCCGAACGAGGCTTCGTTGTCGACCAGCAGGCAGTTCGTCAACGTCGCGGTTCCGGCGAGGAAGAGAGCGCCGCCGCGTCGCGCCGACCCGCCGACGATTTCGCAGTCGACGACGGTCAAGGTCGCGCCCTGGGCGAGGCGAATCGCGCCGCCGTCGCCGTTGGAATCGGTCGCCGTCGAGCTCGTCGCGCCGTTCGCCAGACGGAGCCCCGCGAGCGCGACGGTTCCGCTTGTTATATTGAAGACGCGCGAGGCGTTTTCCGCGCTAATCGCGACGCCAAGCGCTCCGGTCGTTTCGTTTCGCAAATTAGTCGCGTCGATCGTAATCGACTTGTCGATCGTCAGTTCCGTTCCGGCGAGGGAGATCGGATCGTCCGCGAAGGAGGAATCGAAAGTAATCGTTTCACCGGTTCCGGCGTAGGCGATCGCCTCGCGCAGGGAGACCAGACCGTCGTAAGCGTTGACGACGTCGAGGTTCGTCGTGACGACGGTCGACGGTGTTTCGGTTTGAGGCGCGAACTCGGACTCCCAGGCTCCCAGATCGACGACTCCGCCGTTGAAGATTCGCGGATTGCCCGCAAGATCGTAGTCCGTCGTCACATAGGCGTTGCTTCCTTTATCGATCGCTTGCGAGTTTGAAGCAAGCCGGTAATCGCCGTTTTCCGCGTCGATGAAAAGCGGTTTCGAGGTATCGTAGACGTAATTGACGACGCCGGTTTCGGACGCGTTGTTCCAATTCTGGAAGGACGAAAGCGTGTTGTAGGCGTTAATCGCGGGGGAATAGTAGCAATAAAAATCCGCGTCGGAATTTGCGGAGTTGTTCGCGACGATCGAGTTGTAGAACGCGTAAGTTCCGCCGCCGCCGAGCCGCGCTCCGCCGCCGTAAGAAGCCGCGTTGCCCGCGATCGTTCCGTTGACGACGGTCAGCGAACCGCTGGTCGTATCAATACCTCCGCCGTACTCAGAGGAAATATTGCCGCAAATCGCGCCGTTTGTTATGGTCGAAGCGGAATTCGCGTAAATTCCTCCGCCGTAAGTATAAACTCTACCGGAAGAGGATTCGTCTTTAAGCGCGGCGTTGCCCGAAATATCGGCGTTCGCGATCGCCAGCGAACCCCCGGACGCGTAAATCCCTCCGCCCTGAACACAAATGTAACCGGAAGAGGAGGAAGAGGATGAGTAAGCCGACGCGGCGTTGTCGGCGATGGAAACGTCTTTGATATTCGTCTCGGTATTGCTTGCGTAAATCCCGCCGCCCTCAACGTAAAGGTAACCTGAAGAGGAGGAGGAAACGGATAAGGCGTTGTCGTAGACGCCCGCTTCCGTTATCGTTAGCGAACCTCCGGACGCATAAATCCCGCCCCCGTAAGAAGACGAGGAACAGGAAATAGAGTTGTCGTAAATATCGGCTTCCGCTATCGTTAGCGAACACGCGGACGCGTAAATTCCGCCGCCGTAACCGTAAGAGGAGGATAAGGAGCTGGAAGCGGTGTTGTCGTAAATGTAGGCTTCCGCTATCGTTAGCGAACCTCCATACGCGTAAATCCCGCCGCCGAGAAGATGAGCGTAAGAGGCCGAGGAGGAGGAAGAACGCGAAAGGGCATTGTCGAAAATGAAAACATTTTCGATCGACGCCTCGACGTTATACGCGTAAATCCCGCCGCCTTCGGCATAACTATACGCGGTGGAGACGGCGTTGTTGGAAATATTGGCGTTTGAAATCGTTAGCGAGCCGCCCGACGCGTAAATCCCTCCGCCGTAAGGATAAGAACCGGAAATTGTGTTGTCGTTAATGCAAACGCTATCGATCGACGTTTCGACGTCATACGCGTAAATCCCGCCGCCGGAGGAAGCGGAATTACAGGAAATAGAGCTGTTTACAATCGTCAAGGAACCTCCGTTCGCGTAGATCCCGCCGCCGGTTCCCGCGTTTCCGTTGACAATAGAAAGCCCGCTTATTTCCACGTTTTGACCGTTAATATAGAACGCTCGGGATCTGGCGTCGGCGTCGATCGTAAGACCGGGCGCGTCTTCGGCGTCGTTCCAGATCGAAGTCGCGTTGATCGTCAGCGACTTTGGAATCGTCAATTGCGTTCCGCCGAGCCTGATCGTTTGG
>CAMZEO010000278.1 GCA_947305735.1 uncultured Planctomycetales bacterium
CATAGCCGCAGAATACGACCTCGTCAAATCTGTCGAGATCTCTGGCGTCTAGACTGCGGCAGACTTCTTCGACGGTCGGTTCGCGTTCCAGCCACAACGATTCCGAGCCGAACACCCCGTCGCCGTTGTTTCGCAGACAAAAAACGCAGGAACAAGGACACCTGTTGGTCAAGTTGACGTAAACGCTGTTGCGAACTATATAGGTAAAATTTAATGCTTTCGCCATTCATTCATTCTCCGAACAATCATAGTTCCCCGAGCAGTTCTTCAAAACAAACTCCATCCGTTGGAGGGAGTTGTTTTTCTATTGTTTTCCCCATCGCTTTGGCGATAAAGGACGAGGCTCGTCCAACCGACTCGGTAAAATCTCTTCCATTAACAAGGTCGGCGGCGATTATTGCGGAAAAAACGTCTCCGGTTCCCGATCGACAGATTCCTATTCGAGGTTCCCTCACGATTGTTGGAGGAGCGTCTCGGTCAAAAACGAAGTTATCGAGAACGTTTCCTCGTTCCAGCCCTGTTACGACGATTCTTTTGGGACCGCGCGCGCTGAGTTTCTCGCAAATCTTCAATAGTTCGTCGTCGTTCATATCAGGGCGATAATCGACGTCCGCCAGAACGCAAACTTCCGTCAAATTGGGCGTAACGACGTCGGCGAGAGGAAGTAGCGAGGAAAGACCGCGCGCTAAATCTTCCGTGTACGTTTCATATAATTTTCCATAGTCCCCCATGACGGGATCGACGACCGCTATCGTTTTTTCATCGTAGAACAATTTGAAAAAACGCTTGATATGGTCGATCTGTTCAACGGAACCAAGGAAGCCGGTTAGTATTCCGTCGAAACGTAAATCCAATTTTTTCCATTCGTCCATATAGGCGTTCATATATTGCGAATAATCGGTGAAAAAATAACTGTCGAACCCCGTATGATTAGAAAAGATTGCCGTCGGTAGGGGACAACACTGAATTTTCATCGCCGATATGATTGGCAACGCGGCGGCGATTGAACAACGTCCGAATCCGGAAAAATCATTGATAACGGCAATTTTCTTTTGGTTGTCGCGGGACATTGACCACTCCTTCATTACTTTGAGGAGAAGTATATAATGAACTTGATTATATCAAATATTCAGTTTAAGAAATTATTATATGGTCAGATGAAGTACTACATAGAAAAGGACGGCAAGAAATCGGCATATTTGCAGTTGTACGAGCAATTACGCGCCGACGTCGTTAAAGGAGCGTATCAGTTTCACGATAAAATTCCTTCAAAACGCTTATTAGCGCAGGAGACTGGCGTTAGCACGATTACCGTCGAACATGCTCTCGCGCTTCTTTGCGACGAGGGGTATCTCGAGTCCCGAGAAAGGAGCGGATACTTTGTCATTTTTCGTTCCGACGATGAATTCGACGTTTCCAGCGAATCCCGATCGCGCGCTCAGCGCGCGGACTATTCATGCGATCCGTTGGATTTTCCTTTTTCCGTTTTTGCCAAGACTGTTCGCCGCGTTTTAAGCGAAGTAGGGGAAGGCGTTTTTGCTCGTTCTCCTAATTTTGGACTCCAAGAATTACGCGAAGCCTTGAGAAAGTACCTTGTTCGAAATTGCGGCGTCGACGTAAACGTCGAACAGATAATCATAGGATCCGGCGCCGAGTTTTTTTATCGTATGATTGTCGAACTCCTGGGACGCGATCGGCGATACGCGATAGAATCGCCGTCTTACAATAAGATCGAACAAGCGTACGCGTCGTTGGACGTCGTTTATACAGCTCTTCCGCTGGGAAACGACGGGATCGAAAGCGCTTCTTTGCGGTCTTGCGGCGCCGACGTTTTGCACGTGTCCCCTTATAGGAGTTTTCCATCCGGAGTAATGGCGTCCGCGTCGAAACGACACGAGTATTTGCGTTGGGCAAGTTCGAAAGATCGTTTTATTATCGAGGATAATTTCGAATCGGAGTTTTCTCTCGCATCGAAAAGTCAGGAAACATTATTTTCCATTACGGACTTTGAAAACGTCGTTTATCTCAATACTTTTTCCAAAACGATCTCTCCCGCTCTTCGTATCGGGTATATGGTTTTGCCGAATAGACTTGTTTTGAGCTACGAACAGAAACTGGGGTTTTACTCTTGTCCCGTTCCGACGTTAATTCAACACGTTTTGACGGAATTGATTACTTGCGGGGATTTTGAACGTCATGTTAATCGCGTTCGTCGACGAAAAAGAAGCGAATCATCGAATCGTGTCGGCAAATAATGATTTCCTGACAAAGGTTTATTCAACGCTTTTTTCGTTTTGCTTTCGCGCGGTACGCTTAAAGAATTGACGAAAACGGAGAGAGGTTTATAATAACGCGAGCGGCGGCGCGGACGCTGATTGCTAGTTTTTGCGCGAATACATTCTCGCGATCTGATCCATGTTATTGAAAGGCGCGGAACCATCGAAACATTTGACCAGACCATTGTTTACGGCGTAGGTCTTCTTGGCGGTTCAATAGGACTTGCCGCCAAGATTGCGAAGTGCGGAGGCAGGATTATCGGGCTTGGGCGCTCCGAATTGAAATTGAAGCGAGCCGTCGAGCTCGGCGCGATCGACGCATACGCGACTTCTTGGCGCGGCGCGTTTGAATTGTGCGAACGAGCCAAGCCGACTTTGATAATTTTCGCATTGCCGGTTGAGACGAACATACGCGCCTTGCGCGAGCTTTGGGAGTCGCGCTCTGAGTCTTGGTTTACAGGACGCGATTACGTTATTTCCGACGTTGGAAGCGTTAAAAAAGGTTTTGCTCACGCGGGAGACGTGTTGTCGCGGACGACGGAGCTTCCGGAGAATACTCGCGTTGTGTTTGTGCCAGCGCATCCGATCGCGGGAAGCGACAAGTCTGGAGTCGACTATGCGCGCGCCGATCTTTTCCGCAACAAGTTGACGATTCTCACGCCGTGGACGACTGCGGTCGAACGCAGGGAAGCTCTTGATTCGATGAGGGCGATTCCTTCCGATTTCTCGTCGATGGCGTCGCACAGTATTGCCGGTTCCGACATTGATATGATTCGTCGCGTTCGCGTTTTTTGGAGCAAAGTTGGCGCGCGCGTTCTTGAAACGTCCGCGGAAGAACACGATCAAATTTTAGCGCGAACAAGTCATTTGCCGAATTTGGCTTCCGTCCTTACGATGAGCGTTGTTCCGTTGGACGAGTTTTTATTTACGGGAACCGGTTTTCGCGACGTGACGCGTTTGTCGGGGAGCAGTCCGGAGATGTGGGTTGAAATATACAGCGCCAATCGCGCGGCCGTGCTTGACGCGTTGGAACGTATGGAAAAACAAATTTATCGCTGGAAGAAGTTCTTAAAGGACAACGACAGCGAATCAATTCTAAACTTTTTGCACGAAACGAAGAAGAAACGAGATGCTTTGGGAAGTTGATATTTTTGCCGCGCCCGGATTGCCCGACGTTGCCGCCGCCGAGGCGGTCGCCGACGCTGCAGACCTTGGTTTTTCCGCAAGTTTGACGCTGGGAACTTCTCGCGGATATTTGATTCAAGGAGATTTGTCGCGCGAACAGATCGATTTGATAGTAGGCAAACTTCTCGCGGATCCCGTCGTCGAGCGCGCGACGGTTGGCTTGGTTGGAGACGCCTGTCTGAACTCGTCGTTGACTGGAGCCAGGGGCAAAATTGTTTACGTCCTTCCAAAACCGGGAGTGACGGACGTCGTAGCGGACGCCGCTCGTAAATCAGCCGCCGAATACGGCGTTGTTCCTTCGGCCGTTCGGACGTTTAAGAAATATTGGATTGACGGCGTCGACGACGACGAGCTGAAACGTTTGGCGCGCAAGTTACTGTCGAACGACGCTATCGAACAGGTCGCATATGACGAGCTGGGGTTTGATTCTCTACAGGTTGGTTCTTCGTACAAGTTCGAATTGACGATTGTTCCGATTCGCTCGATGAGCGACGAAGATCTCGCGACTCTTAGCAAAAAAGGACAATTGTATCTCTCGCTCGTCGAAATGCGGACGATTAAAGATTATTTCGTCAAACTTGATCGCGACCCTACCGACGTTGAATTGGAAACGATCGCGCAGACTTGGAGCGAGCATTGCAGCCATAAGACGCTGGCGGGTATCGTTGAATACGACGATGGAACGGGACAAAAACGACGTTTCAACAATATGTTGAAAGAGACGATTTTTGATTCAACCGTTAAAATTCGCGAGAAACTCGGCGACGACGATTTTTGCGTCAGCGTTTTTGCCGATAACGCGGGAGTCGTTAAGTTTGACGACGAATACAACGTATGTTTTAAAGTTGAGACGCACAATCATCCCAGCGCGTTGGAACCATACGGCGGAGCGAATACCGGTATTGGCGGCGTTATTCGCGATCCTATGGGAACGGGTATGGGAGCCAAGCCGATCTGTAATACCGACGTCTTCTGTTTCGCGCCTCCTCAGATTGATTCCTCCGAGGTTCCGAACGGCGTTTTGCATCCTCGACGCGTTGTGAAAGGCGTCGTCGCCGGAGTTCGAGACTATGGCAACCGCATGGGGATTCCGACCGTTAATGGCGCCGTTTACTTTGACAAGCGTTATCTTGGCAACCCGTTGGTATACTGTGGAAACGTCGGTCTGATTCCCGTCGACAAGTCCTTTAAAGAGCCCAAGGCGAACGACTTAATTGTCGCAATGGGGGGACGCACAGGTCGCGACGGCAGTCATGGCGCGACGTTCAGCAGCGCCGAGCTGACGAGCGAAAGCGAAACGCTTTCCGGAGGCGCCGTTCAAATAGGAAACGCCATTGTCGAAAAGACTGTTCTCGACGTTATGCTCGAGGCGCGCGATCGAGGTCTTTACGACGCTGTAACCGACTGCGGCGCGGGGGGATTTTCAAGCGCCGTTGGAGAAATGGGCGAAGAAATAGGCGCGGAAGTCAATTTAGACGCCGCCTTATTGAAATACGAAGGACTTTCGTATTCTGAAATTT
>CAMZEO010000279.1 GCA_947305735.1 uncultured Planctomycetales bacterium
CGTCAAATCAATGATGCGACCGGGCGTTCCCACCAATATGTCGACGCCCTTGCGAATCTTCTCGACCTGCGAAGCGATCGGCTTGCCGCCGTAGCACGCCGCGATATTGAGATCGCGATATTTGGCGATTTTTTGAGCTTCGTCGCGAATCTGAACGGCCAGTTCGCGCGTCGGCGCGACGATCAGCGCCAATGGTCCGGGCGCGGGATCCTGTTCGTCGACGGCTTCGATGATCGGAATCATAAACGCGGCGGTCTTGCCCGTTCCCGTCTTCGCTTGCCCCATCAGGTCGATTCCGCTTTGAATACTGGGGATTGTTCCCGCCTGAATCGGAGTCGGCTCCACGTAACCCATCTGCTGAAGCGCGCGAAGCGTCGTTTTTGTCAAAACCAGGTCGCCGAATTTTTCAAGTTTCTTGGACTTCGTTTTTCCCGAGTCCTTGACGGAATCCTCCGTCGAAGTCTCGTCGTTCGCGGCGCCGCGTTTCGACGCCGCGTCGTCGGACTCGGAAACTTCGGACGCGCCCTCGGCGTTTTTTCTAACGCGGCGCGAGGGTTTCAAGCCAACCTCTTGCGACGCCGACTTTTTCGGTTCCTCGGGCGTCGCGTTCTTCTTCGAGCGTCGCTTCGGCTCCGGTTTAGCGGAAACGGACTCTTCCGACTTCGCCGGCGACGAAGCCTCCTCGACGCGTTTTACCTCCGAAACCGACGTTTCGAGTAACGGTTTTTCTTGCGCGGTTTTCCGTAATCGCGCCGATTTTTTTTTTGACCCGACTCCGTCCCATTCGTCGAAGTCGTCGCCGTATTCGTCAACGCCTGAAGAATTCGGTTCTTGATCTTCTTTCGGAGCGGGCGCTTGAAAAGCGTCGTCGTCCGAAAGATTTTCCCAGTACGCGATAGGATCGTAATCCTTGGAGTCGTCGGGGGAAAACGCCTCGCCGCCCCGATCTCGCTCGTCGGGTTTAGGACGAGTCGACGTCTCCTGTTTTCGCGCCTTTTTTGGAGCCTTAACCGCGCCGACGTCGGGGTTGTCGACGAAATCGAATATCTCCTCGGCTTTTTTGGTTCGTTTCCCGCCCGTTTCGACGCTCGTCGTCTGTTTCGACGCGTTCTTTCCGGAAGCGGCGCCGGAATCGGCGTCCGAAGGTAAATTCGCCTTAATGAGAGCTTCGAGAAGATCCGCGAGCACGTCGACTTGAGGACGATCGTCCGCCAAAAGCGAAGAATCCGATTCGACTCCGGAAGCGTCGAGAACTTTTAGAGCGTTTTGCTTCAGCCAACGCATCTTTTTCGAGGGCAACCGTTCGACCGACGGAGCGTCGGCAACTTCCGGCGATTCGTCGACGGCGTTTCCGGTCGACGTAACGCGTCCGGTGGAAATAGCTTCTTGAATTTTCGACAAAAACGAACGCTTGCGCGGCTTTTCGACTTCATCGACGGGCGCGACCGATTTGGGAACTTTTTTCGCTTTAACTTTCGTTTCTTTTTCGACCTTTTTGCCGGTCGAGGACTCGGATTTATTCGCGCCCTCCGCAGATCCTTTCGCCGCCGGAGACGCTCCCGATTTATCGCCGCGTCCGGTCTTTTTCTCAACGCGCTCTTCTTCGCGCTCCGCGTCCGATTCGGACTCGCGTTTGCGACTGGATTCGCGACGCTTCTCCTTCTTGTCGCGCTGAGCGACAAGCTCTTCCGCCAGCTCCTCGACGTCGCGCGATACTTTCAAACCTCCGTAGCTTGGAATCGCGTAGGGATCCTCCTCGCCTTCTTCAATTTCGGCGCGAAATTGGGCGAAATCTTCGGCGTGCGTTTGTTTAATCGGCTTTTTCTTAACGGGAGCCAAAACGTCCTCGTCGTGAACGACGTACATCGTGCCGACGTCTTTGTCGCGACGACGCGACGCTTTCGCCCCTTTGGGTTTGGCGACGGGTTCGATGAGATCTTCCTGCTCGTCGTTGTCTACCGAATCCCACTGAAATTTTGAGAACGATCCTTTTCCGCCGCCGACGCGACGAGCGGACGACCGACTCTTTTTATCCTGCGTGTCATGTTCTTTAGTCAATTCGACATTCCTTGTATCGTTTATATTCTCGCAACTCGCGCTTCTCATGCGCGCGACCCCCGCGACCAACGTTCGCTCCGCGCGGGGGCTTTGAGTTTAGCGCCGTCAAAACAACGTCGCGCGACCGCGCGAACGACGCGAAAACTCGGGAGATCAACCGACTTCGTCCCGGCGATCCCCGCAAAACGACGCCGTCGACTATTTCAGTCGAACGACGCGACTGACAAAATCCAATCAAACGAGAATCGTTCGAAACTTGGCGGCTCGTTTGTCGATTTCCGCGCGCGTCGCGAATTGGAAACGTTCGAGAGAAAAACCTTCAACGTTCAAACTTGCCACGACGGTCGCGTACAAAAGCGCGTTCTTCACGCTCTCGGCGGAAAGATCGCCGGACTCGGCGAGACTCCCCATAAACGCGCCCGCAAAAGCGTCCCCGGCCCCGGTCGGATCCACGACGTTCATCGTCGGATACGCGGGAATAAGATAGATTTCGTCTTCAGAAATATACGCCGCGCCGTACTCGCCGCGTTTAATCGCGACGAATTTCGGACCAAGCTCCAATATCTTTTTCGCGGCGAAAAAAATGTTCCTTTCGCCGGTAAGAAGCGCCGCCTCGCCGTCGTTTACAATCAAGCCGTCGATTCTTGTCAAAAGAGTCAAGAGCTCCTTCTTCATCCCGTTGATGTAGTAATCCATCGTGTCGGCGACGACAAGCTTTGGTTTCGACACGGCGTCGAGAAGCGCGAGATCAGTCGCGGGGGAACCGTTTCCCAGAAAAACGTAGGGAGTGTCTTTATAGGACTCGGGAACGATCGGAATATACGTCGTCTCCATCACGTTTCCCTCAAAAAGGAGAGTTTCGCGTTGATTCATATCGTCGAAATAGCGACCGGACCAATACGTCGTCTTTTCATTCGCGCGAGTTTCGAGCCCTTCAAGGTCTACTCCGCGCGAGCGTAGAAGACCCGAATATTCCGGCTTCCAATCTCCGCCGACGACGCCGATCAAACGAGACTCTGTAAAAAAGCTCGCGGCAAACGACGCGTAAACGCCCGAGCCTCCGAGCGATCTTTCGCGACGTCCAAACGGGGTTTCAATAGTGTCGTAGGCGGCGGAACCGATCGTCAATAAAGGCATAACTCGCTCCCAACGTGAAATCGCGCGCCAAATTCGCCGTCGGCGCGGCTCGAGAGGACGCGCCCCGTCTCTCGAGCGTCGGCGTCAACGCGCGAAAAACCAAGGGCAAATTTTCCCAATTATAACGGACTATTAAATAACCGCAACAAACCTTTTAATAAATTTTCTTCAATTTGACCTAAAGTTCCGTCGTTTTCGCGCCGGGAGTTACGACGGCGCGCTTTTGCGGTAATTTGGCGAACATTTTTTAGGCGCGACGTCGCCTCGGCGAACGACGGGCGTCGCTAAGTCGACGTCAATCTCGATTCTCGCGCGATTCGTCAAATCATTCGCAAAAATAGGCTCTTTATTCGTATCTCTCGTCAGACTTCAAAAGGACGCGCTTGCCGACAGTTGCGACGACTTTAGGAAAAGATCGCGAAAAAGTCCCGGATGAAAACTTGGCGAATAATGCGAAAAGGTATACGTTTTCACAACGCCAAAAAAGAAAGTTTTTCCCAGAAAAATGTCAAATCAGTGTCAAAAAGGTTGAGGAAAAAACATTTTTTGTTAAGATATGAGAAATAGTCCGTTTTGGTGAATATTTGCCGAAAACCTATATCTTTCGGCAACGACGAACCAATTTTGTCCGCGTCGTTTAACGCGTCGGCAAACCTCGATTCGCCAATTGGAAGCGATCGTTTATACCATTATCCATCGGAGAAGCGTCATGTTTTTTAAGAGCGAGAGAATCGGCGCGGGTCGCCGCAATTTCTTCGGCGTCAACAAAAACCAACCGAAACGCGAGCGCGCGAAGTCCGGCGACGGGAGACGCGCCGCGCCCGGGTCGTCCTTGTTGCGTATGGAAGGTCTCGAAGACCGAGCGCTGTTAAGCGCCGTTCCTCCCGTCGTCAACTCTTTTGACGAGTCAAACGTTCCCTTCGTCGAGGAATCGTCCTATTCAGTCCCAGCGCTCTCTATACCCGATATTTCCAGCGCCGTAACCGAAAGCTCGACCTTCGTCGTGACGACGCTCGACGACGTCGTCGACGCGAACGACGGCGTTCTCTCTCTTCGCGAAGCCCTGGCCGACGCGCAAGACGGCGACTCGATAACGTTCTCCGCGCCGGGAACGATCGTTCTCTCGGGGACGCGACTGGAAATTACCAGGTCGATCACGATCGACGCCGCGTCCGTCTGGAACGTTGAGAACAACTCGCCCGGCGTCACAATCGACGCCAATTGTCAATCGACGGCGTTTAATGTAAGCGGCAATGACGTGGAAATTAAGGGACTCGCCGTTGTCAATGGATACTCTCCGGAAGGTTGCGGCGGCGGAATTTACGCGGAAGGAGTCTTTCTAACGATCACAAACTGCTCTATTTCCAGTAATTACGCCTATTACGGCGGAGGGATTTACGCGCGGGAAGGATCGCTAACAATTACGAACAGCTCTATTTCCTATAATTCGTCCGATTACGACGGCGGAGGGATTTGCGCGTATCACGTTGCGGCAACGCTCGAAGGCGGTTCTATTTCCAATAATTCAGCCATTCACGAAGGCGGAGGGATTTACGCGCGGGAAGGATCGCTAACGACTAAAAACTGCTCTATTTCCTATAATTACGCATTTTACGGAGGCGGAGGGATTTGCGCGCGGGAAGGATCGCTAACGATTACGAACGGAAATATTACCGATAAATCCTCAGATTACGGAGGACGGATTAACTCGGGTCAAGGAAATAGAAAAATAA
>CAMZEO010000280.1 GCA_947305735.1 uncultured Planctomycetales bacterium
AAAAACGCGTCCCTCCCGCGCGTCGACCTTCCAAGCCATGAAACGCCGACGCGAACCGCGTGCAAATAATCGAAAAAGCGTCGAAACGAACCACCGTCCTTTCCGACTCTCTCCGTTAAAAACAAAGGACGCTCTTCTAGTTTAATCGTTTTATCGCTAACAATCAAGTTTTTTTTATTTTCTAGTTATTTCTTTGCCCTTTTTTGACGCGTATTTTTACAAATAATCCATAAAACGCTAATATTCGATAAATCTATTGCTTTTAGAGTTTTTATTACATTCGCTACGCTCAAGTTTCATAAAAAGAACCGCTTGCGTCGAACAAGTCGCGTCCCCGCTAAACAAAACAAGAGTCTTTCAATAATCGAAGTCTCTTCCAACGTCAAGATTACCAAAGGACTCCCGTCGCGAAATCGCAACCCGAAGAAGACCGTTTACTCTTCTTTGAAGGTCGCCTTCAGACAAAGATTTTTGATCGCCAGCGAAGCGCGGTACGTTCCGGGTATTTCCCATCCGTAGTTGAAGTGAGACAATTTCAGTTCGGAAACGCTCGAGCGCGTAAGGATCCCGCGCTCTTGCGCTGCGGACAACATCGCTCCGACATACCGCGCAAGATCGATCTCGATATGCGTCCATTCCTTAGAGTAGGGGTTAACGCCTCCCATAAGATCGTCGATCGTCTTTTGCTCGCCCAAACGGTAAATTAATTTTCCCGTGCCGATCGAGCGCGGATCCCCGTCCAACTCGACGTATTGCGACTGCACCTCCCAACGATCGTCAAAAAAAGAAATTCCAAACCACGCGTAATCGCGAAAATCGGGTGATTCCGGATTATCGTTGGAAATCGCGAAATAGACGGAAGCCTGAGTCGCGTGGACGCTCGGGTCAAATTCGTCGTCTTTCATCAGACGCTCCCAATCGGCGACACGCGCGTCGCAAGAAAAAATCAACGAGTCGACGTCGCCGAACGAAACGCGCTTGTCGACGGGAAAATCCTGAACGAGAAGCAGATGAACCCAAGGTTCCCCGTTCTTTCTGGGAGAGGAATACTCCTTGTCGGTCGACGCTTCGAGGAATAAGACAAGCTCGCCGCAGTCGTTTCTTTCAAGCGCGACGCGTTGACCGGGAGTCGTCGAGGAAGAACGGTTCCTTTGCGCGACAATCTCGCCTTTCGTCAAATCATAACGCGAATTATGCTGGGCTAGTCTCCAAGAGGGCTTCGCGCTTTCGGAACCGGACGACTCGAGTCCCGGAACCGGAAGTCTCAAGATTCCCAATTCTTTTGATCCGTCGCTAACGAAAAAACCGTTTTCAAAATTCGGATCTTCGAACAGATCCTTCGCAACGACGCCGGAACCCGGATCCGTCGCGACGACGGGGACGCTCCAAAAAGCCCGAGAAAGCAAAGCTCCGACCAACGCGACCAGAACCAACCAACACCTATTCGTCAAACTGGAATTCGACATACTCAGCGCCGCCCCGTTCCAAACTCGGAATATTGTCCCAAAATTTCGTCGTACACGGCTCGCACGCGTTTCACGGGAAGCGCGAAACTAATTCCCTGATATTGCTGGCCAAAGATCGCCGTGTTAATACCGACCAGCCGTCCCTGTTCGTCGACTAACGCGCCGCCGCTGTTGCCCGGATTCACCGCCGCGTCCGTCTGCAAAAACTCCTGAGAGACGACGCCGCGCTCGTCAAAGACAAAACGCTCCTTGGCGCTCACGATCCCCTTGGTCACCGTGTGCGCCAATCCGTACGGGTTGCCGATCGCGAGAACCGAGGCTCCGACTTCCAACGCGTCGCTGTCTCCCCATTCGATCGCCGCTAAATTACCGGCCTCGATTTTCAAAACGGCGACGTCCAATTTTTCGTCAAAACCAATTAGGCGGATTCCTTCCGAAACGACGCGACCGTCGCTGAGAACGATTTCCACCCCGTCGACAAGGCGTCCCTGCTCGCAAATGACGTGAAAGTTTGTCACAATCATTCCCGAAGGGTCGACGATAACGCCGGAACCTTGTCCTTCGGCGACGGAATTGCCAAAAAAGTCCGACCGGATCGTATTCGTTTTAACGCCGACGACGCTCGGATTGACCAGCTTTGCGACGTAAGAAACCTTCAAACTGTCAAGCGATTCGGGGTGAGCGTCAAGAAAAGCTTCGGCAACTTCCTTTTTCGCGCGTTCCGCGCCTCG
The DNA here is from genome assembly GCA_947305735.1 of uncultured Planctomycetales bacterium. Classification (GTDB taxonomy): domain Bacteria; phylum Planctomycetota; class Planctomycetia; order Pirellulales; family Thermoguttaceae; genus RUG369. The sequence continues at coordinate 2,198 of CAMZEO010000280.1, forward strand.
CGTCGTCGAATAAGCCCACCGCTCCGCCATGGAAGGAATCAAAACCAACGCCAGAAGGACGCACAGAGCCAGGACGAGATAACCTGTTCGCGCGGCGACGAACGCCTTTTTCGCCTCCGCTTCGCGCGCCGACTCCAAACATCCTCGAATCGCAATTTCGCGCGTTTGCTCCATATCGAGATCGTTCGCGCCGTTGTTATCGTCGACATACATAAAAACGTCCCCTATTCGTCTTGATTTTTTTTTGAGAGCAACAAAAGAACCTTCGTTCCTACCGGCGGAATATTCTTCGCGTTTGGCGCGTAGGAAAGCGACGCATTGTCGCTGGAACTTTCAAACGGAACGTCCAACACGGAACCCGGAAAATTGGAGACGCCGATCACTTCGCCGGTAACGTTCGCAAGATAGTACTTCTTTCCGTCGGGATCGACGCCAAACAAACCTCCGGTAAAAACCCATGACGCGCGCATCGTCTCCCCGGATTCGTTTTCCAAAACGAGCTCCTGAGCGCGTCTTTTGACAATTCCGCCGCTTTTTTCGTCCGTCCACAGAACCTCGATTTCAATTTCTTCTCCGGTCGGCGCGACAAAAACCGGGTCGTACTTCGCGGGCGCGCCCTGTTTCGCGCCTATCGCCAAAAGCGAGGCGTGAATCAAATGGGGAGGAACGTCGAGCGAAACGATCGATTCGTGTTCCTTACTATCGCGACGACACGCAAAAAACTCGAGAAGCCCCTCCCTTAAACAAACTTCGCCTCCCAACGCGACGCGTTTCCGATCCTTTGAAACCCAAATCGGCGCGGTTTTGTCCAATTTCTTCAGAGAACTTGGATCGTCGTAAAGCGCCGCGTAGTCAAAAGGAACAGATTCCAAGCGGCTCTCTTTATCGGCGGAAACCGCTCCGCCGTTCGACCGCGAGGTTTTGCCGAAATCGTCGTCCGCTTGACAGCAGACGGAACACAACGACAAACAAAAAATCGCCGTCGCCCGAAAAAATAATAGCTCGTTCGTTTTCACAACAACCGGAAGCGTCTTCCCAATCGACGAGCGATCGCGGTTCAACCTTCAGAAGAATCTTCCTTCTCCTCCCTGGTAATAACGTCGACGGCTTCGTTGCACCCCAAAATTCTCTCGACGCATTCCACCGAAGACTTCATCTTTAAGAACGTTATGAGTCTCGTGAGAAACGCCAAGTACGTCTTCTTTATTCTGAGCAACTCGTCCGTCGAGACTCTTTTACAAAAAGATCGCCAAAATATTTCCAACTCTTCCGAGTCCGAAACGCGTCCGCCCCCCTTGACGACTTTGCCAATCAGAGAATGAAGCGTCCTCAAATCTTTGTCAATACTTGGGAAAGCAAAACTTAATAGAACAAAAGGCGAAAGGCAAATTTCGTTGTTTCCAAATATCCGCGATTCGTAAGAATCGGCGTCGTTCCCTTCGGAACCGAAAGAGTCTTCAATCGTCTTGAGAATCTCGGTAATATCCGCTTCGACCGAACCTCTTGGAAACCCCGAAGGAAATTGAAGATTCTCATCGGAGTCTTCGGAACGCTCGCGTCTTTGCCCGGCAAGTTTAGCGGCGTCGTCTTCAATTTGAGTTGAAAAAGTCCTCATATCGTCCAAAAAGGCGTTGCGCTTTGGAGGAACTTTTGGTCTTTCGAGTTCGAAAGGCGGATTTAAAGGGCTCGCGTCGTCGGAATCGTCGCCGACGTCTCTCGCGGAGCGTTTCCATTCTTCTCCGTCCTCTTCCAAATCCACCTCGAAGAAATCTATCTCGGAATCGTCGTTTTCGTCGGAACCGTTTTCCAGTTCCTCGAGCCATTCGCGCCCGACCTCGGCGACGTCTTCCAAACGCAAATCAGGCGCGTCTTCGTCAAATCCATCCCTTTGATAGAGGGCTTCTTCGACAAGTTTTCCGTAAAAGAAAAAACGGACGTATTCGGAAACCAGAACGGCCTGAACAAGAGCCGCCCAAGCGTTGTCGACGACGTAGACGTCGCCATTTTTCTTGACGTCGCGAAGATCTAAAAACGAATCGGCTTTTCTGCATTCGACGTTATGGAGAGGTTCGTCGACCTTCTTAACGACGCCGATCAGACGCGTCGAGCGGTCGTCCGCGAAATACAATCCCGAGGCGACCGTTAAATTCTTTCTCGCGCGAGCCGGCAACAGGCTATAAACGCACGATATCAGCGCCGTCGCCGACGAATCCGTAACGAAAAACGTCTGACGGGCGTCCAGAACAGACTGCGTCAAAACGACGATAGAATCGCCGCCGACGCGAAGCGACGTCTCGAGAAGCTCGTTGTAACGCAGTATCGGCTTCTGCTCGTCAAGTTCGAAGGCGCGCAACGGCTTATTCGGATGAAAATGGGAAAAATTCGTGCTGCTGATCGCGGAAGAAATCAACGTTCTCGGATTGGCGCCGCAATAAAAAAAGGTCTCGTCGTCGACGATCAAACACTCAAAATAGTACTCGTCGGAGCGCCGGGAATGCAGAAAATCGCGCGGCGTCAAACGTCCCGCGCCGAGAGCGCCGCTCGGTAGATTCAAACAGAAAATATTGCCCGAATCAAAGACGTCGTCGATCAATTTCACGCCGGCGGCGCGGAAATGGGGCATGACCACCGCGAGCCTGTCCTTGGCACGCGCCAGATTGATGACGAGGCATTTCATTCAGAACACCTCCTTGAGCGCAAGGTAGGCCTGGAAGGC
>CAMZEO010000281.1 GCA_947305735.1 uncultured Planctomycetales bacterium
TCCAGATCGATTTGACCGACGACGAATTTCATCATGTCCTGAACGAAATTCTGGACGAATTCCGTATCCCACTGTTCGTTTCCATGACCGGGCGCGACGTAGGCGACGCGACCTTTTCCTTCCATACGAACCCAGCTTGACGGAAACGCGGGACGATCGTAACAGCCGTTACGTCCGTCCGTTTTCATTCCCTTTGTTTCCTGCACGGCGATCACGTGCATGTCGGGATTAAAATTCTTCATGCAGTACCACTCGTCAAAGATTTTTACTTCCGACTTTCCAAACGCTTTGAGCGCGGGGACTTGAATCGGTTCGGTAAAACGCTGCGTCGCTTCCTGCATGTCGCCATGGGTGATGAAATCGCCGCCGACCATTTTGATATATTCGGTGCGTTCTTCTTCCGGCTGATTCTCAAAGAGCTCTCCTTGGCATTGCCAAGTGTCGGTCGCGCAGTGAATTCCGAGGAAGCCGGTCCCGGAGCGAATCGCTTTGAAGAGGTTCTTCATTCCTTTTTTCGACACGGGAGTCTTGTTGTCGACTTTGACGTCCAGATCGCCGCAGGTAAAGAAGACGAACGCCGCGTATTGACTTAAATCGCCGTCAAAAACGGAACCGTCTTTTGTGCAGTCGACTTCATAACCGATCGCTTCGCCGAGTTTTTTGACGATTTTCGCCGCTTTGCTTGTTCCGTCTCCTTCGTCGACGGTGGGCGGATGTTCCCATTCGGTGGAGAGGTCAAAATAGAGAATTCTACGTCCGGGTTTGTCTTCGGCAAATCCAGAAGTACTAGCGTTAAAAACTGTCGTTTCCAGACCGACGGCGCCAAGCGCCAACGAAATCGAACTGAGAAAATCTCTTCTATTCATAACATTCTCCGCGATTAGATTGAGGGGCGTCAGGTTAATAAAAAGCGGCCAAACGCTTTACTCGACTTCCGTCATTATAAGAAATCTTTATGAAAAAGCAAATTTATTTCTTCTTTGTAGAATTCATAGAGATTTTGGACGGCTTTTATAGTAAACGACGTTAAACGCGCATTATTTTTGATCGGACGTCTCGCCAGGCGGGATTTTGGTCAAGTCGTCGCTCCTATTTGTTTTGACGCCGCCCATTCAACTCTGCAAGCACGGAACCGGATAGAGGAGCGACGTCGTTTGATCTTCGTTGGGAACGTAGACGCGTCAGGTCGTAAAGTCGAGCGTCAGGGGAGTTTCGCCCTGTTTTCCAAAAAAGTTAATCGGGACGACTTCCATATGATAATCTGTTTTCGGATCCAGATTCGTCAAACTGAACGTTATTTTATCCGGTTGGGGATTGCGGTAGAATTTCGACCACAAGAGCCGCTCCGCGACGATCTTTTCAGGCTCGCTTTTCTTGACGAGAACGACTCGATAGCTCTGGACGTCTTCGACGTTTTGCGCCTGCGGAAAGCGAAACGAACCGCCGTCTGACGGCCGTTCGTCGCGCCAAAGTCCGGCGCCTGGGCCCCAGACGGGCGTTGGAAAAGATTCGATCCGCGCGTCGGCATAGGGACGGCAGGTCGGGTCGGCGGGACGTTCGACGCGATATTCGCGAGCGATCAACGATTCGGACGGCAAGTCCATAATCCGCAAACGGACGGAAAAATCGCGCGAAACTTCGACGATGTAGAATTGCGCGTATTCGTAACGGTCTTCGGGCGTCGCGTCGTAAGGCGGTTCGAGGAATTTGCCGTAAGTCAAGGTTCCGCAACCGAAGAGCGTGAATTTTTCTTGCCAGGCGACGCCGGGATCGGAAATCGGATAATGCGAATGTCCTGAAAAATCAATAATTTGAGGATACTTTTCGAAAATTGGAAAGAGATCGGACGCCCCTTGAGGACCCTTGTGACAACGAGTCGTCCGTCGCCCTTTCAGCCATTGAGGTTCCGCTGCGAGAAGCTTCGGGGTTTCGGGACGCGTTACGTGATAGTGTTGGAAAAAGAAGATCGGCCGCTCGGATCCGCCTTCGGCGACGGCGGCCTCCAGTTCGCGTTCAACCCATTCGAGTTGGTTTTTATAAACGCCGTCGGTCTCGCATGTGTCGTCGGGAGAAAGCGTTATAAATTGAAATCCACCGATCTCGCGTCGACGGTTTCCGGGCGTCTTGCAGATTTTTTCCCAAAGTTCTCTTGAGCCGCCCATGTATTCGTGGCTTCCCATACAGAGAACGCGCCGTGTATCGGCGGGAAGAGCGGCGTCTAATGTTTCACAAAAGGGAACGAGTTCCTCTTCGACGCCGCGATTTGTCATATCGCCGCAAACGGCGAAGGCGTCGAGACGGTCGTAAGGTTGCGCGGAAGCGTAGTCGACGGCGAGTCGAATCGCTTTAGCTAATCTCGATTTTTGTGTTTCCTGTGAATTTCCGGGGAAGAATCCCGGATAGAAAGAACCTGGAAAATGCGTGTCGCACGTAACGGCAAAACGCAAGATTACGTCGTCGGCGCTATCTTGCGCGAATGTTTTTTCGGGCGCGACTGCGGCGGTTCCGGCGAAGAGGGACGCCGTTTTCAAAAAATCGCGGCGCGGCAGTTTGTCAACGCGCATACTCTATCTCCTGTATTCTAAAAAAGCGGCAAAAAACGCTCGTCGACATTCTATCGACGGCGTCTTTCGCCGCGCGGTTTTGATCTTTTTTGTTCTGTCGAGCGGACGAACGTTAAAATTTGCTCAGATCGAAAGCGACCGGGACGTTTTTTTCAGCTTTGACTTCGACGGTCAGCGGAGTAGAGTCGGCGGTCGTGAAGGCGCGAGCGACCCCGCTTTCCGCTTAGGCGGCGCGAATTTTCGCGTCGATTTCACGCTGATACTTCACTTTTTCATCGGGGGCCATTTCGTCGATTTCGTCGGGCGTTTTGTCGTATTTAATTTCGACTGGTTTGACCACGACGACTTTGTACGAGCCTGCCGGCGCGCCGTCTTTCATAAAAGAGGCGCGAGTTGTTCGAATTTTTGCCAAACCTGCGGCGTCGGTCGTCGCGCCGACGCTGAACGATTTGTTTCCGCTCTCGTCGGGGATCAAAGAGACGGTCGCGCCTTCGATTGGGGTTCCGGCGTTCGCGACGGTAATTTCGATCGGATAAAGTTTCGGAGCGTCGAATTTTGCGGATCGTCCGCAACCGACAACGACGAGCGCCGCGAAAAGGACGGCGAGCGCGCGTTCCATATGTTTCATATTACTATCCTTTTAGTTGAATTGCAAGGAACGACGGTCAAAGCGAACTCGCTTCGCCGCCGGAAATAGAACCGATCGCGCCCCACACGCCGAACGGACTCTCGCCGATCGAATCGCTTGGGTCGGTTGCGCAGGTTTGGTCGCCGCAGTCGATTGTTTCGGAAATGAAGCGCACCGAACCGTCGACGAAAACAGCGTTGACGCCTCCGCTATGATTGCTTGTGACCGAGAAGATACCGCGTTCGTCGTAACTCGGATTAGCGCGGCATGAAGGGGAGTTCTGCGGCGCGATCGTGGTGAACATTGTCAAAGCGGTCGAACCGCTCGCCCAGTTCATTCCGCGGGTATGGGTCGTTGTGGAAGTTTTGGAAGAATCGAACGTTCGAGCATCGGCGCGAATATTGGAACAGAGAGCTCCGGTAACCCCTTTGTCGCCAGAAACGACGTTGTCGGCGATATTACCCTTAATCTGGTTCGTTTTAGGCTCCGAGCCGCAGACCATTTCGGAAATGGCGATTGTGTTCGACGTTCCGTCGGTTATCGCGGAAACGTCGCGATAATTCGGTCCCTTGTCGATATCGCTTTCCGGGAAATAGTGCTGTCCGCCGCCGAAAAAGCCGCGCGTATTACGAACTTGTTGCAACGCGTAAAGCGTGTCGCCGTTGGAACCGCAATAACTGGAGCGCATCATGCCCTCGCCGCCTTCGCCGACGTAATGAGACGGCTGGCGCGCCGTCGAATCGGACGGGCAAGCCTCGTAAGGGACGTTTCCTTTGAGACAGGCGAGATTGGCCTTATAACTTGCCCTGTGTCCGTTAGAAGCGCGATTAGCGAGGTATTCGTCGTAACGCGCCTGCTGTTCCATAAAGGGGAGGAGCAAAATGTGGAAACTTACCGAGCCGTAATTGATCGAGCTGTTGACGTCGCCGCTACGTTGCGGCGGGAAATAAGAATGAACGTCGTGATAATTTTGCAATCCGAGTCCGAATTGTTTGAGGTTGTTCGAGCATTGCATTCGGCGCGCCGCTTCGCGGGCCGCTTGAACGGCTGGAAGAAGCAGTCCGATAAGAATCCCGATGATCGCGATGACGACCAGTAATTCAACGAGCGTAAATCCTAAATATTTTTTCTTCATTGATAACGCCTTAATTCTTATAAGAGATCGAGAGGAAGCAACGTCGTCCGATTTTTTCGACCGCGCGCGACGGTTAGTATGAAAATGTCGCGGCGATGAAGAATCGCGCCGCGTCAAAGAGAGGCGGTTTCGCCTCCGTTGATTGAACCGTAAGCGCCCCGCGCGCCGAACGGACTTATTCCGCCGGTTTCGTCGGGGTCGACCGAGCAAGTTTGGTCGCCGCAGTCGATCGTATCAGAAAAAAAGCGAACCGAGCCGTCGACCAAAACGCCGTTGACGCCGCCGCTGTGGTTGCTTGCGGCGGAGAATACGCCGCGTTCGTCATAAGCGGGGTTAGCGCGGCACGAAGGGGAGTTTGGCGGCGCGACGGTGGTGAACATGGTGATTGCCGGAGAACCGGTCGCCCAATTCATGCCGCGAGCGTGCGACGTGTTAGATTTCTTGGCAGTATCGAACGCTAACGCGCTGGTTTTTACTTGCGCGCAAAGAGCTCCCGT
>CAMZEO010000282.1 GCA_947305735.1 uncultured Planctomycetales bacterium
AGATAAAGAAGACGACGCTTTTTTATCCTCGCGATCTAATACGCCGATTGACGCTCTAAACGCAAAGGAGCGAAAATCAGCAGGCGACCTTGGACAAATAGCGGCGAAGAACTCCGGCGACTCTCTTTCAAACGCTTCGATAAAACAAACGGAAGAGTCTCCCGACGATTACGTTGTATTTACGTTGACTGACTTAAACGAGGACGAACGTCTTTTGCTTCGAGACGCGCAAAACGGACGTTGGGACTCTTCTGATTTGCTTAGCGCGTCCTTAATCGCCGAAGGGTTAACGACTCAGGAAAGTCGCGCTCACTATCGTTCTCGTTTTGAAACGTTGTTGGCTTCTTTAAAAAGCCGAACTAACGCCTTGAGCGATCAGCTGATGAAGACGGAGCGCGTATATAATTTTCTTCATAGCGTCGCGTTGATATCGACCTACAATCTTAATTGTTCGAGCGTTGCCGCTTCTCTGGATACCGGCGTGTTTAATTGCGTCAGCGCGACTGTCTTATTTAATTGTTTTGCTTCGCGCGTTGGGCTTGAGGTCGCGGCCCTGGAGACGACGGGGCATGCCAAGAGTCGTGTAAAGTACGAAGATTCTTATCTTGATATTGAAACGACTTGCGCTAACTGGGATAGTTTGCCGGATCGCATTCAGTCGTATCCGCCTGCTTATATTGAACGACGCAAATTGGAAAAGGAAAGGGCTGGAAGCGCCGTCGACGAGAATTTATCTCCCGGTTGGTCCGACCGCGTATTTGGCGGCGTCGATCGAGTTGAAAACGATAATTTCGCGCGAAAAGCGCCGAAAACGGCACGAAATAGGGGACGCTCTGCAACTGGACGAGTGTCTTTTAACCCCGTCGTTTTTGACGAACAACGTGCTGGAACGCGTTTTTCAACTTCAAATAAGATCGGGGTTGGCGAAGATTTTCCGCAACTGAACGGTTACACAACTTTTACTATCGACGCGGAAGCTCCGATGGGACGTTCTTTTACTCGTACGCGTCGACCGATGCATGAAATTACCGACGTGGAGTTAGTAGCCACGATTTACTATAACGTCGGCGTTGATCGATACCAGGCAGGAGATTACGAGGGCGCGATCGTTTCGTATATAAAGGCTGCTCAACTGGCTCCCAACAACCTTACGATCTTGGGAAATTTAAAAGCTACGCTGAATAATTGGGCTATTGACGTCGCGACTAAAGAAAAGAAGTACTCTACGGCAATCCGTATCACAGAGTTAGGACTTAAGATTGATCCTGATTTCCATGAATATAATATGAATATGCCGATTTTTTTTCGGGATTGGATTGAATATCTCGCCAAGGACAATAAATGGGACGAGGTCCAGCGCGTTCAGGAAAAGTATTGGAAGATTTTTCCAAAGAACGAATGAATTAGTTCGTTCCGCTTGACGTCCTTTTGCAAATTATTCAAGATAGCGTTTTCCCGAGGTTTTTCTTATATTATCAGTAACGGTTGGAAGACGGAACGTAAACGAATCCTGGATTGATTTTGGAACCATATCCAAGATCCAATTCATAATCTTGTGAATAAGTCGGCTCTCTCGCCCCCTTTGCCGTCGTGGTTTTTTTATCTGAACTTACGCAAGATTTGTCGGAGAGAGGGGAGGATAGAGTTTGCTCAGGCTTGCTTTGTTCTTCATTTTCTTCAACGTTGTCTTCCGTGTCTAGCGTTTCTTCCTCAACCTCCTCCACGGCGTTGACCAAGCCCTCTTCTCTGATCTTTTGCAGACGCTCGATTGCCTTTTCATCCAGTTCGTGATATACGGCGTCTGAACGTACGGAAGTTGTTTCGTTGCGAGTTACTTCTTCTCCAAATGTCTTGGGAATTGCTTGATCCGCCCCCAACCGAATTCCCGCTTCGTCGTAGGTAGCTGTGGAAAACGGTCCCGCTCCAAAAATCCACCGATCGCGTATTTGAGCTGTTTTGGTGTCTATTCCAGATTGCCAAATTATTGATCCAGTTGTTTTATTATATGCCCACATTACTAATTTAACTTGAGCCTTTTGATCAGTGCGTTTAATTAGCGCGAATTCTGGAATTGACGTCGCCGTGGTAAGAGAACCAATTGCTGGTACTGTTGTTTCTGGAATTCCGTACATTAGTTCGTATCGATTGGTGCCAACAGTTCCAGGCGCAATTTCAACGATATAGTCGGCCGATTCCAAGGAATCCTTTACGAACGCTCCATTGGCTGCCAGTTGTTGTCGAATGAGACTTGTCAGATAATCGCTGTCCGTTGTTGTGTTGGCGCACTTAACAAATACTTTAAGCCCTGAAAGTCGCGAGTAATCATATCCGTCGGCCAGATCTTCCATTGCGCTTGAAATTAGTAATTGTTCGGTCGCAGTACGTCCAGTGTCGGAGAATTTGGTTGTGCCGCAACCATAAGCGAAACTGATTGTCAAAAACAGCAATAACGTTGACAATGAAAAAGAGGCGTTGCTTTTCGCTGTACGATCACTGCTCGACTCTGCGTTTTGAAGAGCTTTTGGTAGCGAGGTCGAACGTACTCGTAGCATAACCGGTACTCCTCTGGATGGACGAAATTAAACGTTCTTATTTTCCCGACGAAAGCGAAGCCGTTTGATTTGTGACAACAAAGCGAGACAATGCGTCAAAATACTTTTAAGCCACGCGCGTTGTTTTCGTTTTGAAAGTAGGACGACGCGCCCGGAGTATAGATTTTTTATTTAACTTTGGGAAGTCCTATTTTAAACTCTGACACAACAAGTTGGAGAAACACGTCCAATGTGGACGCAAAAGAGATCGACTCGCGAGAGGACAAGTCGATCTCTCCTGATTATTGGTGAAATGTCGCCAATCGCTATTCAAAGATCATGGTCAATACCATAGATTTTCAAAGCTGTTTTTTTGATTCCTTTCAGATCCAGTTTTCCCGTTCCCAAAAGTGGAATTCGTTCGACTTGTTTGAAATTGACGGGAGAGGGAATCCATAACGGCGGTAAAAGATCCAACGCGCCGGTTTTTTTACAAATCTCATCCGGCGCAACCGGGAGGTCGACGTACAACACGACAAGTTTTTCGCCCTTCTTTTCATCAGGAACGGCGGTAACAACCATCTGATAATCGTTTTCTTCCTTGTTCGAAACCATACTTGTCAATTCTGGATGTTCTGAAATGATGGAGTTTAAAGCATCCGTAAGTCGTTCCTCAATTAAACCGTGCGGAGCCTTTTCGCCGCCAATCTTCGAAATACGCATTTCACGACCGGTGATGAAAATAAAATTATTATCGTCAATATGAGCCACGTCGCCCGTCACGTACCAGTCGCCTTTAAATATTTTGACCGTGTTTTCCGAGTCTTCAAAGTAACCAGGAGTAACCGAATTGCCCTTGATAAGGAGCATACCGGGTTCATTTGGCGGCGCCTCTTCGCCGGTGTCCATATCAATAACTTTCGCGACAAAATTGGGATTGGCGCGACCAACAGACCCTTCAATATGGTAGGGAGTTATGTTGTCGGGAGCGCGGTGAGTCGGAACGTTGTGACAGAGAACGGGCGACAATTCCGTGGCGCCAAAACCTTCGTTCAGCTCTTGTCCAAACTTTTCCTTCCAGGCAATATAAAGTTCCTTGGGCGTTTTTTCAGCGCCTGGCACGGGAAAATCGACTATTTCAAAGTCTTCCTTTGGACATTTCCTTACGTAGGCGCGCATAAAAGTGGGGGTTGAAATAAAAATTGTAGGCTTGTACTTTCTAGCCATTGCGCCAACAGTTTTATAGTCCAACGGATTATAGTGGAAAACACAAGGCGCGGCTTGTATGAGCGGGAACCAAGCCGTAACTGTGTAACCGAACGAATGGAAAAAAGGAAGCGTTCCGAAGAGCGAGTCCGTGTTTTCAGGCATTGCCGATTGAACAAAGCTCTGACAGTTTGCGGAAATGTTGAGATTGGTCAAAACCGTTCCCTTGGGCATTCCCGTGGAACCGCTAGTGAACACAACGGTATTCGTATCGGTTAACTTTTGTTTAGTAAGCCCTAAGATTCGTTCAAGGATGAACGTGGGAAAAAAGGACTGAAACAACGCGATAATCTTGTCAGTTATTCTGATTTCTGTTTTCGCCAATTCTTCGAGAACAAGGAGATTCGCGTCAATTTTGAGTTTGGGCAACTTCTTCAACAACTGCGAAGACGTCAGAACTTTCTTTATTTTAACTCTTGCAATACAGTTGTTTATAACTTCGTTGGTAAAAGTGTAGTTTAGATTAACAGGGATGCGATGATCGAACGATATGGCGGCGTTTGCGAGCGCTCCGACAACAGACGTAGGGAGAATGACGCCAACATATTTTTCTTTTCCAAGAAGACGGTGGAAAACGCGCCTGAGAACGAGTATTTCCAGAAGCGTTCTCGAACCGCTTACTTCTTTGCCGGTCGAGTCGGCGAGGAATACGCGTTTTGACCCAAAATTTCTACAACCACGAATGGCGCCTCGCGTTGGCGGGAAAAGCCAAACATTCTCCGGGTGTTTTTTATAATCGCATGCGTCAACGCATATTTCCTGGACAATATGTAGGAGTCTTTGCGATATTTGAGCGTCCGATTGGTTGCGCGCGCGGGCGTTGGAGACGCTAAAAGGTTTGCCATACGAGACGCAAGGGCGATATGTAAAACGATTTTTATATAATTTCGTTCTTGCGTAGGCAAAACGAGAACCATAAAACCCAACGATTCCAAATGGAACAATTGGAACCCCCGGCGTTTTCTTAAGAACGGCTAGGAAACCCCTTTGAAAAGCTCGAACTTGTCCGTCTCTCGTTAAGGCTCC
>CAMZEO010000283.1 GCA_947305735.1 uncultured Planctomycetales bacterium
ACTCCCATCAGGCCCTCAACCTGACGCGTCTGCCAATTCCGCCACGCCCGCGCGTCGCTTACAACGCGGTTAGTATAACAGAGAAACAGACCGCGACAAGGGGATATTTTAAAATTTTCCGCTTTTTTATCGTTCGACAATAACGCGAAAACCCGTATTAAACCGAAGAGCGCAAGATAAGCGCTTCGGCTCTTGACGCCGCGCGCTTTTTTGAAGACAATGACGTTGGCGCGAACGCGTCCCGCGTATTATTGACAAAAGTTAAAGTCGTTCTAAAAAAATAGGAGCGTTCCATGAACCCAGGAATCGGTTGGATCGGAACCGGCGTTATCGGCGGCTCCTGCGTAAAACGCCTTCTCGACGCGGGCTATTCCCTAACGATTTACACGCGTTCGCCGGGCAAAGCGGAACCGCTTGTCGCGCTTGGCGCGACGCTTGTCAACTCGCCCAAAGAAGTCGCTTTACGTTCGGACGTCGTCATGTCGACGGTAGGATATCCGCGCGACGTGCGCGAAATCTTCTTCGGCGAAAACGGAATTTACGACGCCTGGAAAAACGCGCCCATAGACGCGAGCGGACTCCCGAAAATTTACGTCGACATGACGACCAGCTCGCCGGAATTGGCGCGAGAGATCGACTCCGCGTCCAGGAGAGCCGGGTTCGCTTCTCTCGACGCGCCCGTTTCCGGAGGAGACGTCGGCGCGAAAAACGGAACCCTTTCGATCATGGTCGGAGGGGACGCGGAAACGCTCAAACGCGTCGAACCGATTCTCGCGAATCTTGGAACGAACATCCGCCATTCCGGAAGCTCCGGCGCCGGACAGCGAACGAAGATGGCGAATCAAATACTCATCGCGGGAGGAATGATCGGCGTCTGCGAAGCGTTGCTCTACGCGTATCAGGCGGGTCTGGATCTCAACGGCGTCCTGGAATCGGTTTCCAAAGGAGCGGCGGGAAGTTGGTCGCTCTCAAATTACGGTCCGAGAATTTTGCGCGGCGATTACGCGCCAGGTTTCTACGTCGAACATTTCGTTAAGGACATGGGAATCGCGCTTGAAGACGCGCAAAAAATGAATCTTTCGTTGCCCGGTCTCGCGCTCGTTAAACAGTTGTATCTCGCGCTTGTCGCCCAAGGCGGCGCGCGAAAAGGAACGCAGGCGCTTGTTCAGGCGCTCGCGAAGCTATCCGACGTCGACGCGTTTCACGACGGTCAATCGCTCGTCGAATGAACGCGGAAACGCCTTCCGAGCCATCCGTTAAAATACAGCGACAAACGACGCGGCCGTCGCGCCGACGTCGAACATAGGAGGAGTTATCATGTCGTCCGCGCCAAAAGAACCGTACCCCGAAACTAAACTGTGGAACGCGCCAAACGTATTGACGATGGCGCGCATCGTTTTAGCAATCGTTATGTTTGCCATTCTACCGTTCAAATTCTACGTCGCGTCGTTGATCCTCTTCGTCGTAGCGGCGTTAACAGACTTCGTCGACGGATGGTGGGCGAGGAAGTTCAACCAGAAGACGCAATTCGGGCGGATTATGGATCCTTTCGCCGACAAAACGCTCGTCTGCGGAACGCTCGTTTATTTCGCGGCGATTCCTGAACTTCACGACTTATTCGACCGCGCGGCGTCGACTTGTTCCTGTCCGCTAAGCAAGATTCCCGTCGGTCTGGCGACCTGGATGGTCGTCGCTATCATTATGCGCGAAATGTTCGTGACGATGTTGCGTTCGATGGTCGAATCAAGCGGCGGAGACTTTTCGGCCAAATGGGTCGGGAAATGGAAAACCACCCTCCAATGCGTCGACTTGCCTCTCGGCTTTGTAATCCTCATTATGGGCGCGTCCGCTCCTTGCTGGCTTAAAGTCGCTTTTGTCGCGCTTCTTTACGCCGTCGTATATCTAACGCTTTATTCCGGTTGGATATACGTCAAGGCGGCGATCAATATGAATAAGAAAAAAGACTAATTCCCTATTGATAAGAACGCCGCGTGTTTTCACAAACGGCGTTCTTCGCGCTGAAGCGTCTCTTTTTGCCGAGAACGACGACTATTTGCTTCATAGAACGCGTTGTAATGAACGTCTTATCCCCCCTCGCCAATACGGCGACCAATTTCGACAATCCATGGTTCCAAATACCTCTCTTGGCGTTTTGCGTCTATGCGTTTGCAAGCCTGGCGGCGTGGAAATTCGGATTCGCCGTCTTTAAAACAGGCGACGGAAGACGGCGAACCCTCGTTCCCTGGGGGCTCGACGTCGCGTTTGCGTTGCTGGTCGTTTTTTCGATCGTCTCCCCCGCAATCTGCTCGATTACGATCAAAAACGTTTTTAGCGGATGTTTGCCCGATTTTGAAGAAAACGTCGTCGCTCAAAACAACGATCCCTCTCTCAACGACTCCGCGAAAGAATTAACGTCGGAATCGGGAGATTCTTCCGAGCGTCCGGAAGACGCCGAACAACTAGAAGAATCCGAGCCGACGACGCAAGAAGAAACCTCTCTTAAAGACGAACGCGATCTTTCCACGCAACATCCCGTCGCGAGAATGTTTATTCGCGCGCGAGATTCGCGTTATTTTGGACTCGTCTTTTGCGTCTTTGTCCTATCGGTAGTTTTCGTCGCGCCCGCGACGGAAGAGCTAATCTTCCGAGTCGTCGTTCAAGGCGCGTGCGAACGTCTGGCTTTTGGTCGCAAGCTTTCGGACGAAAAATGCGACGAACTGACGCGCGGATCCAGTCCGGGCGCGGTTCTTTTGACAATCGCGCCGCCCGCGATCATTTTCGCGATGCTTCACGCGAACGCTCCCGAGAATCCCGATTCCCCCCTGCTCGTCTCGCAACTGTTCCGACAAACGCTCTCGAGCGTCTTCGCAAACCTGATCACGGCGACGTTTGCCGTCGTTTTTCTCGTCAAAGTATTTCAGGCGAACGCGGCGGATTTTGGATTCGGAACCGACGTTGAAAAAACTCGCGGGGAGTCGCCGAACGTTTCGCGCCTTAAAGAATTCTGTCGCGGCGCGACGCTTTACTTCTATTCGGCCCCCGTCGTCTATCTTGTCAAACTTGAGTTCCAAACCGTCGCGCCGGGATACGTCGTCGATCCGGCTCCTATTCTCGTTTTCGCCCTATGGGAAGGAATCGTTTACTATAAGACCCATAGTTGTCTAACCGTCGTCGGCATGCACGTCGCGCTAAACTTCACGAGCTTCCTGTTCTTATGCATGTCGATCGCCTGATCGGAGGGCGTTTTGTCTCGATGAAGCAAAAACGCTCGACCGACGTTTCGCGAGGAACGTCGAGCGAGCGTTTTCGAATTCGCTCGAAAGCGAACGAACCAAGACTAAAAGAGGACTTCAATCAACAACTCGCGAGGAACGCACTTTATCACGTCCGTAAACGAATGCTCCTTGCTCAAGACCGACTGAACGCTCATATTGTACATATGCCCTCCGGCGTTGATAAATCCGGAACCGAGCATGGGCGCGAGCCCCTGCGCGTCGGAACGCGTTTCCGAAATAAAATGATAGAAACGCAACGCGTAGTCGGACGGATTATAAACGTTGATCACGCGAGACGCGAGTTTCGCGCCTTGCGCGTAAGAGCCGTAATCAAACGCCCCGTAGTCGCAAGCCGCGCTCACGAGCGCCAGCGAAACGCGACCCGAGCGATTGGAAGAGACATATCGACTACGGCTCGTCGCCAGAGCTTGCAACGCGGAGCCAGCGACGCGCGCTCCAAAACTGAATCCCACGAGCGAAACGTTGTTTGAATTGTTAATTCCGCCGATAAATTGGGCGAGACGGCTTCCTTCAATATCGGCGAGTCGCGCTTTCATACGCGCGTCCGGCGCGATGCGAAACGTGGAGCGCTCGGAAGCCCATTTCCAAACGACAAGACGATAAGCGCGTTTTGAACCGGTCTTGGCGCGCGCTCGATCAATTGCCGCGCAAAGCTCGTCCGCAGCGTTAGCCGCGTCGTAAATATCCGTCTGGAAACCATGAGCCCACACGATCGTCGACCGGTCGACGGAATCGTTTGAGTAAAACTCGTCTACCGAAGCGACGCGCCATGCGCCGTTTTCTAAAACCTGGCAAAAGAATCCGGATCCGTTCGACATGACGATCCACCTCTGGTCGTCTAAAACTCGTTCAACGGCGTTTTTCTCGCTAGGAATCCATTCCGCGTCCACGTCTTCAACGGCGTTTATCACCTCGGAAACTACTTCGTCGGCGCCCGTTGTCACAACTGTTTCAACGGATGAATCGGCTTCAATTTCCGCAGAGACGTCGGCGTCGACAATAGACTCGACGTCGCCGACATTTTCGCCGTCAACAACTATGATGCGCGCAGACTGTTCCTCTTCGACAGTTCCGGCGTTTTCAACGGTGGATTCGCCTTTTGCGGCGATTTCCTCCGCCTCCTGATCCATATCGGCGACGGTTTCCTGGTCGTCGCGGCCGGTATCGTCCGCTGATCCGTCAAACGCGTTCGCTTCATTATCCGCCGATTTAAAATCGACGCCATCGTCTTTGGAGGAGACCTCGTCAAGATCGACGGAATCGTCTTCAGCGACGCTCTCGGACGCCGGCGCTTCGGATATGGTTTCGGAATCGTTCGAGTTCTCGATATCTTCGTCAAACGCGTCGTCAAGATCGACGGAATCGTCTTCTGCGACGCTCTCGGACGCCGGGGCTTCGGATACGGTTTCGGAATCGTTGAAGTTCTCGATATCTTCGTCAAACGCGTCGTCAAGATCGACGGAATCGTCTTCTGCGACGCTCTCGGACGCCGGGGCTTCGGATACGGT
>CAMZEO010000284.1 GCA_947305735.1 uncultured Planctomycetales bacterium
AGCGGAGGAAGCGAAACGGATTCGCGACGACGCTCGAAGCGCGTTGGGAGTCGAACGGCACGATAAAACTCTGTTTCGCGCTTCCCTCAGTTTTATCGCCACAACAACCTGTTCAATCATAAATCAAGTCCAACCCTGCGGCTTCGCTCAACCAACGCGCCTGGCCAAAGCTTTTTAATTATGCCGCCTTACAAGACCAACCTAATCCGCGCGAACGCATATTCTTGCCTTAATTAACCATTTTATAGGTCGCGCCCGACACGGCGCGCAAGCGAATCTTCGCGAATTGCGACGCCAGGCGATCGTCGGAACTCGAGCGCCTTATTTTAACGAAACAGTTTTCATTTTCCACAGAAAGACCCTCTTTTGCATATGATTCTCCCTTAAATCTCGATTATAAATCAGCGCTTTCAATATAATCCTTATATCTTCACATGGGTAAAATAACAGAAAAACACGGTTCTTTGCGACAATCCTGAAAAAACCGTAAAAATCCAATAATGAAGTTGATTCTCACGGCGCGTATAGCCGATATTTTCGCTGTTACGCGGTTGAGCGGTCGACGTCGTTGTCGATGAAATCGAGAAATGGAACGCTCGTTTATCGGGAGTTCTCGCGAAACGAAACGTCGTCGCTTAAAGCAATCGCCCGTATTCTCCGTCGTCGCGCGACGCGTTCGCTGAAGGGCGGAGAAACGTTGGCGCCGTTTTTTCCCGCTTTTCCAAGAGATTGTCTCGTTCCGCGAGGAACGACTTTGACAAATCTTGCGATTTTTTGTGGCGTATCGAACAAAGCTGGTCGAAAATTGGAAAAGCGTTGGAAGCGGCAAATCGGCTTCCAGAGTTTGTTCGCGATCCGTTTTGAAGTTCTGCCCTATAATTTCAGGCGGTCGCGAGCAACTTCGAGAAATTGACGGTCGCTCGTCGGTTCGTCGTCCGGTTCTCGCAACCGACGTCGGAACGGGCGGAATTGTTTAACCGCAAGCTATTTTTCGTTAGCCTTTAGACAACGCGTCGGGGTGTTTGACCGTTAAGGAGAATGGTCGACGTCTTGACGGGGGCTTGAGTTCTCTCGCGAGGAATTGCGAGACGACTTCGTTGGACACAAAGCGTATATATTTATCGGAGAGCCTGCAATGAAGGTTTTTACAACAGGTCAGGTCGCTAAGATCTGTAAAGTCGCCCCTCGCACTGTTAGCAAATGGTTCGATTCAGGTCGACTCAAGGGATACCGCATCCCCGGTTCGCAAGATCGACGCATTCCTCGCGATTGCCTCATCAAGTTCCTCAAAGAACATGGCATGCCTTTAGGCGATCTTGAAGACGAAACCTTGGCGAAAGTCCTGATCGTCGCCCAAGATCAAGTTTTGATCGAAAACGTCAAGCGCGAATTGCCCGTCGAACGCCAGTTCAAGGTTGCGGTTGCCTCGAGCGGATTTGACGCCGGCATCCAGGCGGAAAGTTTTCATCCCGACTGCATTATCGTCGACTTTTCGATCGGCCGCGCCGAAGCGTTGCAAATTTGTCAGAATTTACGTCGCAACCAGGAGTTTGGCGAAATCATTTTAATCGCCCTCCTTCCCGACGACGGAAGCAGCACGAGTTTTGATCGTTCCAGCATCAATGAAACGTTCCGAAAACCATTCGATTCCGCGTTGCTTGCCGAGCGTTTGCGCTCGTTGGTCGGTTCCAAAAAGGAACTCGGGCTCGTTTGAAGTCTTGACGTCAGACGGAACAAAAAGGATTGACGTTCCAGGCAACTTTGTTTTTCGATAACATAGTTGCGCGTTTCCGACGAAAGACGAAAAATAACGAATTGGGAGTTAATTGTCCGGCCGACGGTCGCCGCGTCGTTTCGACGCTCGACCGTTTCCAGGGCGCGACCGTTTCCGAGACGCGGTCGATTCCTCGCCGCGACAACTAACTCCCTCAGCGTTTCTCGTCTTCTCTCGTCCGTTCGGATCGCCGTTCGTTTGAATAAATCGGCGTTCGTCTTGAAGCTCGCGTTCGACTTCGCTCGCAAAACGCGGACGATGAACTATTCCGCGTCCCAAACGCCAATTCTCAAAGCGCGTCCCTGGTCTAATTCAAATTTCTGCTTTCACTCGAGCCGTCGGGAGCGCTACCATGAGAGCTTGCATTCAACGCGTTTCTCAAGCAAAAGTTCTACTCAGAGACGAGAATAATCGCGCGTCGGGCGAAATAGCCGCAGGATTCCTTATTCTGTTGGGAATTGGTCGAGAAGACGTCGACGAGGACGCAAGATATTTGGCTAAAAAAATATCCGGATTACGCGTCTTCGAAGACAACGCGGGAAAAATGAATCTTAACCTTGAACAAGTCGGCGGACGCGCGCTCGTCGTCAGTCAATTTACTCTATACGCCGACTGCGTCAAAGGCAACCGTCCCAGCTTTACCGACGCCGCTCCTCCCGATATGGCCGTCGGACTGTATCGTTTGTTTGTGGAGGAACTCAATTCTTTGGGCGTTTCCACAGAAGAAGGCGTCTTCCAGGCAAATATGGGCGTGTCGCTTGTCAACGACGGTCCCGTCACAATATGGCTCGACTCGATAAACCGTCCGAATCGAAAGAAAAATTGAAGGCGTCGCAACTTTTACGTTGCAAATTCGTCTAACGCAACGCGGCGTCGCGTCGCCAACTGGAATTGTCAAACGACCGATCTTACGTTATAATAGAGGGGTGGACAAGGGATTTCTCCAAGTCCGCGAGCGGGACGTCGGTCTTTTGATCCGACGGAATATTCACTTTTTTGTCGTCGCATAGCGCCCCCGACCAGGAGATTAAAGAATGCGTCTGCCGAAAATATTTCGTTCGTCGAAAACGTCTCGTCGTCACGATTCGCGTCAGGCGTCGATCTCCCAACATAGAGCCCTCCTCGAGACTTTGGAAAGTCGCGACCTTCTCGCGCTTGCCGTCACAACGGCGGATTATCGCGCTCTTGTCGCCGGTTCTTCGCTTGACGGTTCTGAAAATTCCGCAATTTGGGTGGATTCGTTACAGGACGTCGTCAACGCCAACGACGGAAAAATAACGTTGCGCGAAGCGCTCGATTACGCTGCTCAAAACTTAAGTTCTGGAGAAACCGTCGCGTCTACGATCCGCTTCTCAATAGGAGGAAAAATAACGCTTTCGAGTTCCAGTCAATCGCTCAAGGCGGCGTCCAAAAACGTCGCGATCGACGCGTCCGACGTCGGCGGCGTGACGATTCAAGGTCAGAATTCGTTGCTTCTTTACGTTTACGGAGGAACGGCGGCCTCGCCGGTAACCGTGTCTCTGAAAAATTTGACGTTCACGGGCGGTAAAACCTCCAGCGCCAGCGCGAAAGGCGCCGGCGTCCAGTTAAGTCCCAATTGTAATTTAATCGCGGATCACTGTTCGTTCCTTAACAACGCGTCGGCGGCGGGTTCAGGAGCCGGGATTTACGTCGGCTCGGGCAGTCTTACGCTCGTCGACTCGTTCGTCTGTAACAACGCGTCTCGCGGAGCGGACGGCAAAGGGGGCGCCATATACGTGGAATCAGGGTCTGTCGTCGCGTCGCGCGCGACGTTCGTCGGCAACGTCGCGTCAAATGGAGGAGCCGTCTATGTTAAGAACGGCGTCGCCTCTTTTAACGATTGTTTCTTTAAAGAAAACGTCGCTTCGACGGGAGACGGAGGCGCGATCAACTCGACCGCCTCCGCGCTGACAATTGACAACGCGAGTTTCCAGAATAATTCGAGCGGCGGCGCCGGAGGCGCCATTTACGTCGACGGAGAGAAAGATTCCGAGCTATTCGACATAAAGTTTGTCGGCAACACAAGCGCAAACGGAGGCGCGATTTACCATGACGGTCGAGGTCTGACGCTAGAACGCGCGTCGTTTTCCGACAATCAGGCAACTCAAAACGGAGGCGCGCTATTTATCGGCTTGAGCGCCGGCTTCAAGATCGTCAAGGGCTCGTTCTCCGCGAACGCGGCGTCCTTAAACGGCGGAGCGATTTACAACGAGGGATTGCTTTATTTCACGGAAGGAAACTTCGACTCAAACGTCGCGCAAAAATCGGGAGGAGCCCTTTATTCCACCCGCTACTTTGAAATTCGAGACGCGTCTTTCTTAGATAATCAGGCAAATGAAAACGGCGGCGCGATCTATAACGAAAGCGCCGCGACGTCTTGGTTGTTGCGCGTTTCTATCGATAGTTCGACGGCGCTCGAGGGAGCGGGCGTTTACAACAAGGGGGTCGTTAAAGCGACGGACTCGTCGTTTTCAAACAACGTTTCGGAATACTACGGCGGCGGCGTTTCCAACCTTGGCGACGTCTTTATCGCGCAATCTTCGTTCAACGACAACAAGGCTCTCGGCTTTAACGGCGCGGGAGGCGCGTTGCTAAATTATCCCAACGCGACGCTGACTCTTGTCGGCTCAACCCTCTGTTCCAACGCTGTTCCCGAAGGTTCCGGCGGCGCGATTGCCAACAGCGGAACCGCCAAAATCGAAGCGTCGGCTATCGACGAAAACATTGCCGGCGAATTTGGCGGAGGCGTTTACAACGGCGGAACGATAACAATCCAGTACTCCACCGTTTCCGACAACGCCGCAAAAAGCGGCGGAGGCGTCGCGAACGTTTATGGAGGCGCGTCAAACGCGGTAGGTTCGACGTTTTGGGGCAACAATGCTCAGACGAACGGAGGAGCTTTTTATTGTTACGGTTCCTCCGCGTTCCAAAATTGCGTCGTCGCCTACAACGTCGCCTCTACGGAGGCGACGGCGGCGTGTTACGTCCCGTCAGAATCAACAAACG
>CAMZEO010000285.1 GCA_947305735.1 uncultured Planctomycetales bacterium
AGAGATTCGTCGTGAAATTTCAAAAGATATTGAAACGACCGCGCGGGATATTGGTCTAACTCCGTACGATCCCGCCGACTCTTCGATCAAAGCGGACGACTCCAAACGCGTTGAGTTTTATCGCGATCAGTTGCGTCGATTGTGGGAAACCAGCGTTACGGACGGTCTTCATGTGACGGGACGTTGTTGGACGGAAGAACAAATTCAGACGACCGCCTCTAAACTTGACGTTCCTAACGCCGTCGAGCGAGTCCGCGAATCGACGGACGGAATTGAACTTCGACGTCTTATAGCGGCTCTTTCCGGCCGCTTTATTCCCCCTTCTTCCGGGGGCGACGCGCTTGTCAATCCGGATTCGCTTCCGACAGGGCGCAATATGTGCGGGATCAACGTGGAGCAAACCCCGGACGAACAAACCTACCGACTTGCGAAAAAGCTGACCGACGATTTGTTGGCCGATTACGAAACGAGGAACGGTCGTTTGCCCCGTCGAATTGCATTCACCTTCTGGGGCGGGGAATACTTACGCACTCGCGGTCTTTCTTTTGCGCAAGCCCTGGTCGCTCTGGGCGTTCGCCCTGTTTTTGACTCTCGCGGCTTGCTGAAAGACATTGAAATTATTCCTTCGCAAGAGCTTGGTCGCGCGCGAATTGACGTCGTCGTCCAGACTTCCGGTCAGTTTCGCGACGCGGCGGCTTCCAGGATTGCGTTGCTGGATCGAGCCGTCAGAACAGCGGCGTCTTTAGACGACGAACCCTTTCCCAATTATGTTCGTGAAAACGTCGGCTTAACTTTCGAGGCGTTGAGGAAAGGAGGGCTCATAGAGTCCGAAGCGTCCGAGCTTTCAACAGCTCGGGTGTTTGGTTCGCCCAACGCTCTTGACTATGGGACGGGAATCCGCAAATTGGTCGAACGTTCCGATCGCTGGAATAATCGCGGGGATATAGCTGATCAGTACCTTTTGAACATGGGCGGCGTTTATCGCGGTTCGCGCGTCTGGGGTGTTCCCGTCAAGGGGTTGTTTGAGGCAAATTTAAAGGACGTCGACGTAGTGTTGCAATCTCGATCTTCCAACACTTGGGGCCCCGTCAAGCTTGATCATGCTTACGAATTTGGTTCAATTGCGGCGGTCGTTCGCGAAAAAAGCGGTTCAGATCCCGCTTTTCTGCTTTTGGACGCTCGTCGTTCCAAAAACGTTCGAATCCAGACGCTCGACGAAGCGATTCGCGACGAATTGCAGACCACTTTTTGGAATCGTCGCTGGTTGGAAGGAATTCTTCGCGAAAAAGGCGGGGGAGGAGCCGACGCCTTGGCTAAAGCGACGCAAGATCTGTTTGGATGGAGCGCGGTGGGAGCCGAAGATCTTATTGACGAAACGATTTGGAACAGAACGTATGAAACGTTTGTCGATGACCGTTTGGATATAGGCGTTCGAGAATATTTTGAAGAAACTAACCCCGCCGCGCTTGCGGAAACGACCTCCGTCATGCTTGACGCCGTTCGGAAGAATTATTGGAGTCCGGATCCTAACGTCTTAGAGAAATTAGCGGCGGTTCATTCTGAAATCGTGATCAAGTATGGCGCTAGTTGTTCGTATAACGTTTGCGGCAACAAAGCATTGCGTGAATTTATCGTAAATAATCTTTCCGAACCGCAGGCGTATCAAACGGCGATTGAGGAGGCGATAGTCAACCCGTCTTCCAAAGCGGACGTCAGCGGTTTGGAACTGGTGGAGAAAGTCGAGAACCCCAAGGATGACGCGGGGGAGACTTACGCCGTTTTCCCCGACTCTTTTGCCGACGATAAGATTGGCGTTTGGAGATTGGCGGGAATAGCGAGCGTTCTCTTATTGTTATTAGCTTTGGGGTTTATGTCTGATAAACGCGTTGAAAAGCGGTTGTAACGCTTGTTATTGAACGGAACCTCGCGCGGATTACAACCGTTCGTTTCCGTTCAATAACGTTGGCTACCGCTATTCTCTTGGACCCGCGTCTTTCAGATCAAAAGGAACAAATCCAATCGTTTTGGCAGGGGAATTTCGGTCGATTCGTCCCTGTTCGTCGATCATCGGATCGGCAAATACGGAGTGGACGTCGAATCCTTTTGCATTCCAGTCTTTGTAAGATTGCGTCTGAAAAAAATCAGGAACGTTTTTATTCCAATAGAGGTTGCGATCGCAGGATAGGACGTTTTCCAGATTACTTCCGGTCGCATAAAACGCCGAATCCAAGTTCTTCCAACAAACGATGTTTCTTTCAAAGACGAGTTTTTCACAGTTGTTGGAATAATTAGCAAAATAACCCTGATATGCCGTCGCGTCGGAGAAAACGTTGTTGCGTATGACGTTTTCTTTACCTCCCTGCAACATAAAACCCCCGTTGGGGCAATTCTTCACATAATTATTTTCAACGGAATAGCCGCCCGCAAACGAATCAAGATAGATTCCCCAAGCCATTTGAATCGGAACGCTTCCCTCTGAAGAATAACCCACGCAGTTGTCGACATAATTATTGTTGATAACGCTTCCGGAGATAAAGTCTTTGTCCTCTTGGGTTACTTCAATAGCGCCCGTGTCGTAGGTTTCGAGGCTGACGTCCGCAATGTAGTTAAACGCGACGACGTTGTTCGCGCCGGCGTTCTTTAGAGAGATTCCATATCGGCTTGAACGACGCGCAAGGTTGTGTTCCACAACGTTTTCACTCGCGTCGGATCCTCCCAGAACGATTCCTCCAACGTGTTTGTATTCCAGACCAATGTTTTCGAATGAGTTGTCGCAAATAATGTTGCGAGGAGAACGGACGACGACTCCGCCTTGTCCTCCGTTAGTAAGTTTGCATTTTTTAACGATGTTTTCGGAACCTCTCTCAATTGCCACCGCGTATCTTCCAACATTGTTAAAGACGCATTTTTCGATGGAGACATTTTTGGCGTTTTTCAATTCTACGACTCCGCGTCCGCCCATATCGTATCCGACGCATTTTTCGTCTCTTCCTGAAAACGTCTCCTCGAAAGTAATTCCTTCGATAGCGAGACGTTTTGTTGAAAAAGACGCTTCAGAAGACGGATTTATGCGAATAAGCGTTCCTAATGCGGCGACGCGAACGACGTCGTTGGGAGTTGGGGGCCAGACGTAGAGCGTCTGTTTGGCGTCGTCGTAAAACCATTCGCCGGGTTCGTCCAGAAATTCCTGACAGTTTTCGAGCCAATAACGGTCGCCGACGTTAAGAGTTGCGGTAAGTTCGTTTCCTGAGAGCTCCACGACGTTTTTTTCAAAGTCGATTCTTTTGATTGAAGCCATTTCCAAATACGCGCGACAGGAACCGCTTTGGAATATTTTGATTTCAGGTTTCGCGCCCTCGCGAGCGCAGGCAGACGAGACGTCGCCTTTTTTGAATCTAAAAGCGTCGACGCTGCCTTTTTGAGTAATCGTGGCGTTTTTACACTCGTTTCTGGACGCGAGCGCGGCCTGGACGAGAATTTTTGAGAAGCCGTTCGACTCCGATTCAAGTAGATTCTTATCGTTCGGAACATAGTCAGGATCGTTTGTTAATAGAAACGCTCCTATATTGCAACCCCCGCCGATCGCGTTTTTCCAGCCCAAAACGTTTTTTCCTCCCTGCAAATTGAAAGAAGCGACTCGCGCCCATTGAGAAATCGTCCATTCGCTTGTCCGAGGCATTTCTTTGAGCGCTTTCCATTCGACGTCGCTATTAACGCTCCCGCAACTCATCTCCAGATTCCGTCCTATATCGTCGACGTCTTCGTTGCGCGCTCCGTAAAAGATCCAAACGAACCATAAGCCTGATTGAGGAACGTCTACGTCGTAAAATAAAGAATCCCCGGCGTTATGAATTGTGGAGACTTCGCCGACTATTATTGAATCGGAAACCGCCTGTTCAACGTAGAAAAAACCGCTTTGATAAGGATTAGACTTATCGTAATTAGGCGTTCTGGCGCGTCTTAACGGTTCTTTTGAAAACAACTGGTAGGGGATTGATCCCTCGGAGGACTGAAAAACAAATTTGGTTTTCAAGATTTCCGGTCTATCTAGTCCCGTAGTTCCTTGTCCTTTTGTTAAACCGTCGACTGCGCGACTGCCGAGAAAACGAACTGTTTCACCCGGAAAAGCGCGGATTGTCAGCGGCGATTGCAGGTCTCGCTCGTCGAGTTCCAGCGTTTTTTCGAATTCCCAATCGCCCGAGCGAAATGTGACGACGATCGGCTCGTCGGGGTTCAGTTTGGCTTCACGTCGCCAGAGTTCTTGAGCGGCGGCGATCGAGCGAATTGGTCCGTCGGTTCTTGTCGCGTTGGGCGCCGGAAGTTTCCCCGACCAGGCGTCGTCGCCCTTTGGGGAAACAAAAAAATCTATCGCGATTACGCGCGGCGCGCAATGGATCATTGACGCGACGAAAAGAATCAGACCGAATAATCGAATCTGTTTCAACAAACTTGTCGTAAGGGACATATTCGACGTCATAATGGTTCCTCTTATGGGCGTAAAAAAGTCGTCCGGTATTTTAAAAAAGAGAGAAAGGAAACCAAGAAAAAGGGAGAAAAGGCGAAAGAAGCAACAAACTTGTCGGTCACTACAGCTGGAAGACGTTTAAAATTGCGATTGACAGAGGAAACTTCATTTTGAAACCTCCGTTCGCATTCGCAAAAAAACGAGAAAAACGCAAAAAAAAACGATCCGATTACAGACCGCCAAATACCTCCAGAGGGGCTCGAACCCACGACCCACGGATTAAGAGTCCGTTGCTCTACCAACTGAGCTATAG
>CAMZEO010000286.1 GCA_947305735.1 uncultured Planctomycetales bacterium
ACACACTCGACAACCATCCCCTTAGTTAGGGTAAAACCAGAAATTGTCGGTAAGTCAAATCTCCCTATGAACTCGGGAAAATGATAGGAACTCGTGTCGGAAACGTGTTCCGCCAATTCTCCGATATCGACCAAATTACCGCTCATATCCTGTCGCCTTTGCGCGGGAATCCGCCAGCAAATGAAAAAAGTTTGCGTCGCCGTCGTCGGATACGGCAACCGCGTTACGCTCGCTCGCTTCTCGTCCGCAAAGAGGTCTGACGCAAAGGAGCAAAGTCCAAACGTGCAACGGCGCAGTCGCGAAATAACCGATCAGCAAAAGCAATCCAAAGTCATGTCGAGCATATTGAGGCAAGGAATCCAAACCTACTAACGCGCACACGAGCAGAACGCCCGAACGTCCTAATGCTGAAAAAAGGTATCCTTCCAAAGCAACCGACGGACGTTTGCGCCAACGCGATAACAACGCAAGGCTCAGCGCGTTTGTCAAAAGCGCCGCCGCCCCCGTTACGCAAACCAACATCCGCGTTTGAAAAACAGTCGTCCCCCAAAAGGCAAGCGCCAACCACACGCACGAAGCGTACGCCATATAAGCAACGACAAGGAAGAAAATGGGAATCCGACGCAATTTAATTATCTCTCGCTAACTTTAGTCGCGCTCTTCAGTTTCTTCCAGTTTTTTGACCGTCGAAGTTAACCCCGACACGAACGCGTAAAGTCCAATTACGAAGCCGCCAATCAGCCCCCAGGACTTGAGCCCAAATCGAACGTCGATAAAACGTCCCAAGAGGACCAGCGCTACAAATTCAAAACAAAACGCGGTAATCCGAACGACCCACATATATCCGATCGCCAAAGGAGACAATTCTCCATGGTTCTCGCGCAAATCGTCGGTAAATTGTGAAGCCGACGAGACGTCCTTTTCATTTGAATCACGTTCCATCGGTCAAGCCTCTCAAACTTCGGGATCGCCGCAATAAGCCGCGTCCAAACGAAAGGATTATAACGTCTATGTTTTTTTTGACAAGCCTTGATCGAATTATGAAGCTGCGCAACATAGACAATATAACAAAAATGTTTAACAGATAAAAAACGACGCGCACTTGCGGACGCGCCGTTTTTTTTACCTCCTAAACTAGTAGTCGATTGAATGTCACGCAAGTTCCCATTGAGCGCGAAGGAACGCTATGGAATCTTGGAACGCCTGGTCGCGATCATCTTTCGAGCAACCGCATTCAAACGAACAGAAACCTTGATATCCGATATACTTCAATCCGCGGAAACCGTCGACAAACGTCATGTCGTTTTCACCGGGGAACGTGCGAGTAGGCTTGTTCACGCCGCCGGCGAGGTGAATGTATTTGAGAAGAGATCCGGCGGAAATAAGAGCGCCCATTTGACTCGTTTCTTCCGTATCCATGTGATAGAAATCGCCCATCACGCCAATGCCGCTTTCAACGCCGGCAATTTTCAAAACGTCGCGAGCAATCGACGCGCCGTCGGCGACTTGACGCAGGAAATAGGCTTCCATACGACAAAGAGGTTCAAAAATAATGTTCGTGCCGCAGCTATTCGCAAATTCGGCAAGAGGCGGAAGAAAATCAAGCAACAAAGCGCGAATCTCTTGATTCGTCAACTTCGTTTGACCGTTAAACGCGGGAACGTAGATAACGCCGGGCGACTTCATTTCAGCAGCCGTCTCAATCGCCTTCTTAAGGTCGTCAATACCGGGTTGTCGCTTCGATTCGTCCTCGGAACACAAATCGCCGCCATGGGAACCCCAACAAATGGCTCCAACCTCAAGACCGGCGTCGGCCGCCATTTGATAACGTTCTTTACCATGCCCAACGCAATCGCCCCCATATTCGACGGCCTCGCAACCGTACTTTTTCATCTTGGCGAGCTTTTCGGCAAGATCCTTTCCGGGCGCGGGACCGACCTGACTCGAAATACGCAGTTTCGCCTCGGCGCGTTTGTCCATTTCCTCCGTTGTCTGAGCGCGCGCAACATTCGTCGAAGCGCCGATGAGTCCAAATCCGAGAACCGCGCCGGTTCCAAAGAAATCGCGTCTATTCATTAAAATATCTCCTTTAGTGGCGTCGCAAAAGCGGCGCAAATGCAACGTGTCAAAAATCCGAAAATATGCCTACTGCTAATCGCCGTTGGCGTCGTAGCGTCGGACGAATTAGGCTCGTTATACCAAACAGCGTTTCAAAAATCAAGCGTTTTCAATAAAAAAACGAGTCTCCTCAATACGTCATTCGATATGTCGCGCATAAAACTCGATAGCTTCCGACAGGTTAATATGCAAATAAGGCTCGTCGCAGGCGGGCGTTTTTTTTCCAGCCTCGGCGTGCCAGAGATCGAGAGTTTCGGGCGCAAAAATCGCGTCGTGCAAATTCGAATTCATTGCGACGGGACGTCTGATTATTTCCTGTAACTTTTCCACGTCGATATTGCCAAAATTATCTCTAAGCCGTTCAAAAAGCGCGGTCGCTCGCGTTCCGGCGGAAACGTAGACGACGTCGGCCAACGCGCCGGGCAACCGTGCGCAATCTTCGCCCGGTCTCAACACGACGACTGGAGTCTCCGATTCCGCGATTGCCTGAACCGCCGCGAGATTACCTCGCGCGTCGGAAAGAACGTAATAGTAATCGCAAGTGAGAGGAACGGATTTCATGAGAGCCAACGCTTCGTCGACGGTCGAACACTCTTCAGCAACGCGACGCATCATAAAAGCCATAGGCAATCCGTCCCATTTTCCTTCGCCTCCCCCGCCCATTTCTCCTATCGCTAATCCTTTCTCGTTCATTGCCGTAACCGCGCCGCAAAAACCGGAATACGAAACGCTTATCCAAGCATAGTGTCCTTTCGGCATAAAAACAATAATCGTCGAACTATCTTGCAAACCAATATCTCGCGCGTAGTCGAGAACGCGAGCGTGCAAAACGCGTCCGTCCTTCGAAGCGGATCCGCGAACCGCGACGCCGCTGCAATGAAAGAGTTCCATAAAATTATTCAGTCGGTATACGTCTTGTCGATCATAACCAAGCGAATCGGCAAGCGCGTCCATTTCCGAATAAAACCGTTCTGGAACAAATGGTTTTGTACGAAGGATCGCTTCGTCAGTCCGAGCTATAAAAGATTCGTCCTTTGCCAGAGACGACGCCGTTCCCGCGATATAAACGCGGGCGCGAGTCGATTCAATTTCCGACTTCATGAGTCGACCATGCGCGGCGCCCATTTCTTCAGGAGTTCCCTCGAGGAACAACACATCCCGAACTCCGTCAAGTTTAGCTCGAACGCCATGCTTTGTCTCCGCGACGAACGTCAGTCCTTGTCCAGTAACGAACGTTCCATTTGTCGGTTCGTCGACCTCCAAATTAAAGTCGTCGTCCTGCGCGAACGTAACTTGAAAAAGAACTAAAAAAATACTTAAGAACAGAAAACGTTTTCGAAAAGACTCCATAGTTCAACCATTTATAATGTTTTCGTTCAACCAAACAGCGTAGGAAGCGGAAACAAACTCCAAAGGCGTTCCGATAATCTGCGGACACTCGTATGAATGACGTTTGGAAATTTCCGCCGCGACGCGCTCAAACAATCCCGCGCGCGTCTTACAGAGCAAAAGAACCTCTTCGTCGACGCAAACCTCGCCGCGCCAAATATATCGGCTTTCAATCGACGGAACAATCTGCGCGCAAGCCGCTAATTTTGAATCAACCAAAAAAGCGGCGACATTCCGGGCGTCTTCCATAGAAGGATACGTCGCTTGTATTTGAATGAAGTTCGCCATAACGTCACTTTTGTCGTTTAATCAATAGATCGATAAACGAATCGATCTGTTTCGTAGTAATTAGAGGGTTGAAAAAAACGGCCTTTTCGCCGGGAATACGGACGCAGGCGTTGTGTTCGTCGTAGTCCGAATGAGCGGCGTACTCTACCCAATTAGTGTAGAGAGCGCGTTTTCCGCGTCTGAGAAAGTCGGCGCGATGATACGAAGTATTGGCCTCGATACGAGCCCGATTTGCCGGTTCGGAAGCGCATTTCAATTCAAAGGCCAACTCTTCTCGCGGATTCCTAACAACGTTAGGATCGTAAATGCGGAACGTTACGCAAGGTCCGTCGTTATGAGGAGCTAAAAGCGTCGCGCCGGGAACGTCTTGAAGACGACGGCAAAAATAGGTCGCGTTTTGAAGCGAGTTCGCAATCAAGGTTCTATACCCTTCCAAGCCGAGATATTCAAGCGCGGCGTAAGCCGAGAAAACTCCGACGGCGCTACGAGACGCTTCAATCGTGCTTTGAAGATGCGCGCGTTCGTTCGCTCCGCGTTCAAAATAACTAAACTGTTCGGGATCATGTTCAAGAGCTTTAAAAGAGTCTTTGTCTTTGACCATCACCAAACTTGACGCGTATGGCGCAAAACCCCATTTATGAAAATCTACGGCAAAAGAATCGGCGTGCTTTAATTGTCGAAACAACTCTACGTGTCGTCGAAGTCCCATTAAAGTCGGTCTGTTGATTTCGAGCGGATTTACGTCGAAATCGTAGTCGAGAAAGAAGAGTATCGCCCAACCAACGGCGGAATCGACGTGAATATGAGGAGGCGTCTTAATTCGAAACTCCCCGCACAATCGATCGACAAGGTTGCGAGTTGGTTTAACGCAATCGACTCCAAACGTATCCGTCGTGCCCATCGTTAACATGATGGTCGGCACGACGCAATTGAGACGAAAACACGCTGTCAATTTCTCCTCCAGGTCTCGAAGA
>CAMZEO010000287.1 GCA_947305735.1 uncultured Planctomycetales bacterium
ATTGTCTAACTGATAAAACGCGAGTGCGGCGGGAAAGTCGACTCTTGTAATTAAACTCATGCTCACTTGGATCAGTGCGGAGCGATCGGCGAAATAATCTCGCGTATGCCGGATTCTGTTAAGATCGACGCTATCTATCGTAATTTTCCCGAGTTGAATTGGCTTCTTGAACATGAAAAAAGTTCCTATGCGGTTCGTATTTTTGATGAACTCAAGAACTATGGAGGCGAGATTCGCGCTCCGGAGGTCGACGAAGTTTTTCAGTTTGGGTCGACGTCGATTAGATGTTTAAACGACTACGATCTTTCGTTGACGATGAATTGCATTAACAATTCGTCGATCTGTTTTCGAATCGACGTCGGGGGTAAATCGATCCTGATTCTTGGCGATCTTGGCAAGGAGGCGGGCGACCGGCTAACGAAGTTGCAACGCGGTGAAACGCTTGACTGCGATTTCGTTCAAATGGCGCACCATGGGCAACAGGGAGTAAATCGCGAGTTTTATGAACTTGTCAATCCGAGCGTCTGTCTATGGCCTACTCCCGATTGGTTATGGGAGAATAATCAAGGTGGCAAGGGACCGAACACAGGCCCTTGGAAGACGTTGGAAACGCGCGCTTGGGTCAAAGAAATGGGAATCAGTCGACATTTTGTTTCTAAAGACGGACTTGTGAAACTCACGTTTTAGTCGATAGTTTTGAGCTTAAACGCTTTTAACGACCGAGCGTTGCGTTTTTCGAAAGCTCTATCTGCCAATAATTTGAGGTAACGGATTATGGAAGGGCAAACGAACGAAAACGATCCTTTACGAGAGTCGTTGTGCGGTCGAACGCTGGGAGATTATCGTATTGAGCGTCGCGTTGGCGGCGGAGCCACTTCCGACGTCTTTTTAGCCAAACAGATTTCGTTAGGTCGATTTGTCGCCCTGAAAATATTAAAGGATGATTTGGCGAACGACGAGAAGTACGTCAAGCGGTTTCTTCAAGAGGCTCGCGCGGCAGCTCGGTTGGAACATCCTAATATCGTGCGTATCTACGAAGTCGGCGAGTTGACCGATTCGAAGGAGACGCGCCCTTTAGCTTTTTTCAAGGGAAAACGCTTTCGGTCCGGCGTCAAAACGTATCGTTTTATCGCCCAGGAGTACGTTCGCGGCATGAGCTTGGCGCAATATCTTCGTCGCAACGGACGCGCGACGATTTTGCAGACTTTTTCTGCGTTGGAACAGATTGCCTCCGCCTTAAAACGCGCGTCCGACGAGAATTTGGTTCACCGAGACGTTAAACCCGAAAACGTGTTGATTGAGTCGTCCGGAGTGTTAAAAGTTGTAGACTTTGGATTAGCTCATTTTGCTGATTCCGGCGAAACGTCTTTAGTGGCGACAACGTTGACCCGTACTGGCGTCGCGTTGGGAACGCCCCTGTATATGAGTCCCGAGCAAGCTCGCGGGCAAAACGTCGATTCTCGAAGCGACGTTTACTCTCTTGGCGTCACCGCTTATCGAATGTTGACGGGTGAGACTCCTTTTTACGGTGAGACTCCCCTTGCGGTTGTTTTAAAGCATCTCAACGATCGTCCGCGTTCCGTAGTTGAGTTACGTTCCGACGTTCCCGACGCTTTGGCGAAGCTTGTTCATCGTATGCTCGAAAAGAATCCGAACGATCGTCCGAATTCGATGGACGCGTTGCTGTTGGATCTGCGCGCGGCTAAACGCGATTACGTCGCGGAGATTCAAACTGAAAAATCACCGTATTTGTCGTTGGATTCCGATGCTAAAAGCGCCGCTCGTTCGAACGCGTCCGTCCGACAATTAGACTCGCCTGCAAAAACGTCGCTTTCTGGTATGGTATTGACGACCGACGAGTTAGGGAACGACGTTTTTTTTCAAACAGACGACGAACGCGACGGTTTTCAGCAATCGCTTCACACGACGAATTTATCGCGCGATTGGCAAACGAGCGTTGTCAAACTCAACGAAACGCTTCGCGTTAGTTCCCGTTTTTGGTCTGGGAAGAGAGTCGCTATTGTCGGTTGCGTCTCGGGGTTGGCGTTTTTGTTTGGCGGTGGGTTTCTTCTTTTGAAAAATCATATGGTTGCGGCGAACGATTCCGAGCCTCCTCTTGCGATTCGACGCTTTAGTACAGTCGAAGAACAATACGTTTTTGCGTTGCAACTTAACACTGTTGACGCGTGGAAGAGCGTTGTTGAATATTTCCCTGACGACGAGTATTGGTCTGCCCACGCTTTGCGACAACTGGCTTTTGCCTACGTTGAAGAAAAGAACGTTAAAGACTCCGAGACAGTATTCAAATCTATTTTGACTAAGGTTTCGCAAGGTCTTAGCTCCGACCAGTACGGGTTGGTCGGTCTTGCGTGGGTTTCCGCCTCTAACGGCGATTTTGGGGCGTCGATGGCGACGTTGTCCGAATTAAACGAATTGGCGCCTCTTGACGGGTTGTCAGAGGCAATTCTTTTGAGAACGCGGATTCTTTTTCAAAAACGATACGGTAACAATTCCGCGTTTTTGGAAGTTTTCAACCGTTTTATTCGGCGCAGAAATTCTCAACCTTTCGGCGTCGGCTCCAATATGGGAATGGACGGTCGAGGCGGATTTGGTCGCGATATTTCCAGAGGGATCGACGAGCGTAGTTCTCCGCCTCCGCCTCCTCCCGGTTCTTAAAATGATTTTGTATGAACGTTCCCGGCAACGCGTTCTTGCGCAAATTTTGCAAGTAGGTTTGGTTTACGGAACGCCTTTGCCTTAAACGCGTTTTTTGAGGACGTCTTTGGACGTTTGGAATAGTGAAGGAAGAAAGATCGCAATGGTTGACGAACCTGAAATCGTCTTGTATACGGACGGCGCTTGCAGCGGAAATCCCGGACCTGGCGGATGGGCGTTTGTAATGCGGCACATTCCAAGCGGCAAGGAATTGGAACGCTCCGGCGGAGAAGCAAATACAACGAACAATCGTATGGAACTGCAGGCGGTGGTCGAAGGACTTTCGTCATTAAAAAGGAGCGCGACGGTAAGAATCGTTAGCGACAGCGCTTACGTTTTGAACGGTCTTTCCACTTGGATCAAATCTTGGAAACGCAACGGTTGGAAACGCAAAGATGGGTCTAAGCTGGTCGAGGTGAAGAACGTTGATCTTTGGAAGCGACTCGATGAACTTATTGTCGCGCACAAAGTTGAATTTTTCAAGATCAAGGGGCATTCGGGGCACCCCGAAAACGAGCGTTGCGATGAGTTGGCCGTGGCGGAATGGCGCAAGTTTAAATAACGAAATCCTGTTGTTTCACGATAATAGCAATGAGTTCTTTGAATTTTTTAGAAAAAGCGAAGTTAGCCGCTTTAGAGGCTGGATCAATCATAAAGCAAAAATTGGGTAAAGTTGGGTTTCGTGAAAAAAGCCCCGCCGATTTGGTAACGGAAGCGGACGTCGCGTCCCAGCGCCGTATAGAAGAGATTTTGTTGACGGCTTTTCCCGATCACTACTTCTTGGGTGAAGAGTCTCAGGGAGCCACCCCGTCGTTTGGCGCGAGTCTTGCGGTCGGTTTTGTTGAAGGAATCCGAATGCGGTAGCAAGGCTCCGGAAGACCTGCCATATACTTGGATTGTCGATCCGCTCGACGGCACGACGAATTTCGTTCATGGCGTTCCCTTTTTTTGTACATCAATCGCGCTGGCGAGGGGTAACGAACTGCTTTGCGCCGCGATTTACGACCCAATTGCCGATGAACTTTTTATAGCTCAACGCGGACGTGGCGCTTACTTGAACGGAGTCAGGCTTCAAACAAGCGCGATTTTGCGTCCGACGAACGCGTTGACGGCCATTTCGTTTCCTACCCGAACGAAGTCCGATTCTCCAGATTATCTGGCGTTTAAACGTTGCGTTACCGTTTGTCAATCAATGCGTCGCACTGGTTCGACAGCTTTAAATCTTGCCTACGTTGCTTGCGGTCGCTTCGATTGCAACATCTGTCAGTGCGCGCATCCGTGGGACGTGGCGGCGGGAGTCCTGCTAATACTGGAATCTGGGGGTCTGGCGACTAATACCGACGGAAGAGCTTTTGATTTGGCCGTTCAACCTCTTCTGGCGACCGCTAATTCGGATCTCCATAGAGGGTTCCTGGCTTTGCTGAACGACTAACGCCTCTTCTTTTTCAAAAAGCCTTGCGTTTTTGCGTGGTTCCACCGGGGCAAATACTCTTTCCTTTTTGGGAAGACGAAACGTTGCGTTTGACCAAAATGCAAAGCCGGCTTCTCAAGTTCTTTTTAACGACTTTTTTACGCGTAACTTTGCTGTATCGCTTGATTGTAAACTATAAAATATTTTATATTGACAATATAGATATTATGGTATTATGGGTAACGCGTTTGCGCTTAAATGTTACGCGCGTTTCAACAAAATATTAAACTTTTAATCGTAATTCTAATGTTCAAGTTAAAGCGTATGCGTTTTTGGAGTTCGATAATAAAGAACCGTCGTATTCAGCAGCGTCAAAGTCGTTGAACATTGTTGAAACAGTAATGGCTAAAAAATTATTTATCACAGGGACAGGCACGGATGTTGGCAAAACATATGTTGCGGGCTTAATTGTCAAAAAATTGCGCGAATCAAAAATTAAGACCGTCTACTACAAATGCGCTGCCAGCGGAAATAGTCGAGACGAAACCGGCGCGCTTATTCCCGGCGACGCCATGTGGGTAACTCAAACCGTAAACGCAAAGATGCGACGTCCAATCTAACATGATATATTATCCT
>CAMZEO010000288.1 GCA_947305735.1 uncultured Planctomycetales bacterium
TAAACGACAGGATAAACGACAGGATAAACGACAGGATAAACGACAGGATAAACGACAGGATAAACGATAGGATAAACGATAGGATAAACGACACGTTTGACGTAGCTTTACCCATTATTCAGAACTGGCGACTAATATGGAAACTCGAGAATCAGAAACCGTTGAATTCAAAAAGAGTACGAGCGAACTTAAAGAAGGAGTAATCTCGCTGGCGTCGATGTTGAATAAAAATGGACGGGGAATTCTGTATTTCGGCGTGAGAAACGACGGAACAATCGTTGGTCAACAAAACGGTCAAAAGACGACTTCCGACATATCAAAAGCGATAAAACTGTTTTTGAAACCGAGAATCACTCCCAAAATTGAGCTGATAACCGAGGAAGACAAACAGATCGTCAAAATCACGGTAAGGGGCGAAGACCGGCCTTATTCCGCATACGACAGATACTACGTTCGTTCCGACGACGAAGATCTGATTATGACAGCGCAACAGCTGGAAGAATATTTCCTAAATCGGAATTATGATTATTCAAATTGGGAAAAGGAAGATTCGGGAGCAGGTCTTGATAAAGTCGACGAGAACCTGCTTATACGATACGTCCAAAAAGGAAACGATTGCGGACGTATCAACTTCGTCTATAAGGATGCGCAGTCTACGCTTAGAAAATTAAAACTATTAAACGGCGAACGTCTGAACAACGCGGGGTATTATCTGTTCTCGAATCAAAAACCGTTGCTTTTAAAACTTGCATCCTATCCAACCGACGAACGGATTTCTTTTACCGATTTGAAACAGTTTCGAGGAAATATTTTTGAATGCGTTAATGAAGCGG
Organism: uncultured Planctomycetales bacterium; assembly: GCA_947305735.1. GTDB lineage: Bacteria > Planctomycetota > Planctomycetia > Pirellulales > Thermoguttaceae > RUG369. Next base: position 834 of record CAMZEO010000288.1, read on the forward strand.
TCAAGTTTGTTTCCAACAATATTCGTTGGAGCGCCAGAATCGTCGGAATGGAACGCGTAGAAACGCCTGAAATCCCTCTCGAAGCCTTCAGGGAAATTATCCTTAACAGCTTCGCTCATATGAGAGTCAACGAATCGTCGTCAAATGAAATTTACATAACGCCGTCCAGAGTTCATATTTACAATCCCGGCGGACTTGTTCCGGGAACGACTCCGGAAATGTTTGCCAGTAGAGAGCAAGGTTCCATGCTCAGAAATCCTCTCATTGCCACCGCCTTATATTGCGACAAGTCCATCGACGCTTTTGGAACGGGATTTGAAAGAGTTTTTAAGCTCTGTAAGAACACGGAATACTCATATAACAACAACCAATTCGGTTTTACCTTCGAATTTTTAAGAATTCCCATCGATTCATACAGCGAATCAATCATTAAATCTGAAAAGATGTTGACGGAGGGTGAAAAAAAGATACTCAAACTTGTCAAATCCAACCCAAATTTGACAGTCGACGAAATGGCTCGCGAAATCGGAAAATCAACAAGCACGGTTCAAAGAAATATCAAAAGTTTGAACGGCAAAGGTTTTATCAAACGAGTCGGTTCCAATAAAACCGGATATTGGGTTGTTCGGTAACGTCGATAGATCCTCGCGAAGCCGCCCAAACGCATAATTCCCCGATATGTCGCCGCAAAAAAGCAAAATTGGAGCCGCGGGCGGAAGGCGGCTTTGTCCGCCGAACGCCGCGGGCGGAACGATCGTCGAGCAAAGCGTTATTCGACAAACGGGTCGATAAAAGATCGATAAGAAGGCGGTGAACGACGCGAGTCGACATAATGCGACATAAATCGTTAAACTACGCGACAAATAATTAGCAAAATCCGATAAACGATATCATAAACGACGCAACATGAACCGATAAATGAATCCGACGGATCGCCAAACCGACAAAATAACGCGTCAATTCAGTAAGAGCCGCAAGCGGTAGGACGCGAACTTGTCCAGACGCCGGAGACAAACAGGGCTGCGCGGAAACTTGACCAGGCGTTCGTATCATACGTCTGTAAGATTTTCCAGAAATCGTTTGCGCCATATCTGAATGGGAAAAAGCGTTTCATCGAGATATGGAGTCTTGACGGAAGTCAAAAACTGGAACGTAGTCTCAACGAATAATTGAAAACAAAGCCTGAGTTGGATATAATGCGATCCCGTGGTCTGCGACTTTTTATTAAAGACTGGCGCAAAACCACAAAAATGGAACGTATTAAACGACGCAACTCGATAGCGCGCGATCCACTTTACAACAGCGCTTGTAAAAGCCCCTAATGTCGAGCTACGTCAAAATCGTCTTATAAAGTGAAACGCATTCCGCTTTTGCGACACACTTCCCAAACCTGTTTAACTCTCATCAATCATTGGCGGGACAATTCAAATGGAAAAAGGCGCGGCTGCAATTCATCGGCATTTGGTAAACGAACTTCAACGCTATATCCAAACGCAATATCTAGGAAGATCTCCCATTTTATTTGACGCGCTTAAAGACGCGCTCAGTAAGGAGGGCGTTCTATATCGCGAGCCGTTTATCGAAGCCTCCCCCGTTTATAAAAAAGTTTTAGACGGGTTCCAAAAAGCAAACGTTTTTCCGTGGTTAAGGGACTTCTTCAAGCGACTCGCCGAAAAAAAACTCGGCGTGTATCCGACGCCGTATCTTCATCAAATTCGCGCTTTGGAAGAAGTCGAAGCAGGAAACGACCTGTTTGTCTCCACCGGAACAGGTTCCGGTAAGACGGAATGCTTTATATGGCCGCTTTTAGCTAAGCTAACGTCAGAAGCAAAAGAACAACCGAATAATTGGAACCAACGAGGCGTTCGCGCTATTGTCATGTACCCAATGAACGCGCTTGTCGCCGACCAGTTGAGCCGTCTACGCCGCTTGCTTGGCGCCGACCAATTTGTCTCTGTGTTTCACGAATTCACGGGGAACAATGCGCGTCGTCCCCAATTTGGAGCCTATACGGGCAGAACTCCTTATCCCGGAACCAAACCAAAGAAAGAGCGCGATAAGACGTTGGCGTCCGAATTCAACAAGTTGATAAAGACGCGCGAGAATAGTCCCCAGTATTACGAGCAACTTGTTCGCGAAGGACGTTTTCCTGCAAAAGCCAATTTTGACGCGTTTGTCGACGGTTTAAGGAGGAGCGAACATAATACGTCCCCAGACGATTGCGAATTGATCACGCGCTTCGAAATGCAGGCGAACTGTCCTGATATTCTCATTACCAACTATTCGATGCTTGAACTCATGTTAATGCGTCCGTTCGAGCAGTCGCTGTGGGACGAAACGCGGAGATGGCTGGACTTGAATCCTGAAAACAGATTATTGTTCATCATCGACGAAGCGCATATGTACCGAGGATCGGCGGGCGGAGAAATCGCGCTTCTGATACGCCGATTCTTTTATAAACTTGGAATAGACCGTCGACGCGTTCAATTCATTTTAACGACGGCAAGTATGCCAAACTCGAACGACGAAGATCTAAGGGCTAGAAAGAATTTTGCGCATGATTTAACCGCGTTGGATTCCAATGAAGAAACGTTTTGCTATCTTACCGGCGAACGTGAAGAAATCAAAACGGACGTCTCTTTGGACGTCCCGCTGGAATCGCTTGAAGAAGTCGATCTCGAGAAAATCGAACAATCGGAACAAGATCGCTTTGAAGTATTTGGGGAATTTTGCAAAAAGATTTCCAATGGAAAAACGTTTGATTCTTTCGAAGACGCGTCGAAATGGGCTTTTGAACGCCTGCCCCAATATAGACCTTTTCAAAAACTCTTTCAAGCGTGTCGAGGGTCTGCAGTCTCCTTAAACGAATTGTCGTCGATCATTTTCCCCGGAGTTGACGCAGAGCGCGCGTCGAAATGCGTCGACGCGCTTCTCGCTATCGCCCCTCTGGCAAAAAACGTTCACGACGAAGTTCTTTTTCCCGCTCGTATGCATATGTTATTCCGGGGATTAAAGGGCGTTTACGCATGTCTGAACAAAGAGTGTCCTAAAGCTCGCACGGAAGAAAAAATAACGCTGGGCGAGGTCTTTCTGAATAACGACAAACCGATCTGCCCTCATTGTGGTTGTATGGTTTACGAACTTGTCAACGACAGACGTTGCGGGGCGTTGTATGTCAGAGGGTTTATGACGGTTGAGAACAAAGAACAACAGAACTTAGTGCCGCAAGAAGGAATACTATGGCAGGAATCAGGTCGTTTATTTTCGCCTAAAGAGATCAAAGAACTCAACCTCTATATACCAGAGTCAAATTTTAAACCGATCGTCACCAAAAATACATCCACTGAACCATGTTACCTTGATTTGAGACAAGGGAAACTTTTTTTTCCTGACGACGATTCGGACGACGAAAAACCGGGATTTAGGAAATTATTTTACTATTGCAAAATAACGGGGACAGGAAAAAAACCAAAAATTTTTTTCACCAAGAAGAGCCGGCCAGACGTCTACACATTTTCTAAGTGTCCCCACTGCCAAGCTCAATTTGGACAAGCAGATTTGACGGACTTTGAAGTTAAAGGAAACCAAACGTTCTATAATATTGTTCTAACGCAATTTAATATCCAGCCGCCAGTCGTTCGCAAAGTAGCCGACGCAGAAAAGGACAAACTTACGCGTCCGAATCAAGGAAGAAAAGTCCTTCTTTTTTCAGATAGTCGTCAACAGGCGGCAAAGTTGGCGCGAGATATGTCTTCAGCGTCTGATTTTACTGCAACCAGACAACTTTTTGTGACGGCGCTTGCGGAAGCGGCTCAATCTAACGACGAAACGACTCTTGACGAACTCTATTCTTACTTATTAAATCAAACGTTATTACGACATGTTGTTTTGTTCTCTAAAAAAGATCTCGATT
>CAMZEO010000289.1 GCA_947305735.1 uncultured Planctomycetales bacterium
TTCTGAAAATAACTAAACGCGCGTTAGCTTCTCACTTTGCGATCATACGCCAGCAACGATGAATTCTTTTATTACGAAAGTCTTCCGGAATTGTTCTGTTGGTAATTTCGCGAAAGTCATACAAATCGGAAAGACAACCTTCATCTAATTTAAATTTACGGAAATTATTTGAAAAAAATACGACGCCCCCGGGTTTCATGCGCGTCGCCAAAAGCCGAAGTAACTCGACGTGTCTGCGTTGAACGTCCCAATCGGAATCTGTTGATTTACTGTTGGAAAAAGTCGGAGGGTCGCAAACGCATAATTCGAAATCAGAAAACTCGATCCCAAAGGCTTGTTCGGGAAGAACGCCGCGCTCGACTGTCATTCCGTCGCGCCGTCGGAAATATTTCTTACGACAATTAACGTTTTTACGGCGTTCATAACGGGTTCGCCGCTTAATACTTCCAACTTCGGCAGCCGTCTCTTCAATCAAACGAACGGCGTTGGGATCACGACCAGAAGCGGGAGGAATTGCCTTCAGAAAGCGGATTACGTCCGATTTGATAAATAGGTTTTCCGATGGAAGCTCAGGCTTACATTCGTTAGCGCGACGATTGAGGACGTCTCTGCGGTTGTGAACAGAAAGTTCGTTTTCTTCAAGATTTGCCAACCCCCAATCCAGGTAAGAGGGAGAAAGGTCGACGGAAACAGTCGAGCTCGCCCCCCCGTCAGCAGCGTAACATGTAAACGAACAGGAATAGCAAAAAAGGTTGAGAAATCTTTTACCTAAAGATTCACGACGAATCATTTCACGCGTTTGGCGATGATCCAGAAACAAACCAACGTCTAAATAATCCGTCATATTGCAAAGAAAGGTTAAGCCGCCTTCGTGAACGCGAACAATGCGACCAGATTCTGAAGTCTTTTCATATTGAGATTCTCCTCGCTGACGAGTTCTTCGTTTAACAAAAACATTATCAAGAGGAACTTGAACAATTTCGGCGGCTTTGCTAACAATCTTGTCAAGCCAAAGTCGATGTTGCCCGACGCTCCGACCGTCGGGGCGTTCGTATTCGGCAATATGAAGCCATTTTCCTTCAAAAAAATCGATCGACAGCGGAACTTCCGGAAAATCTTTGTCGTACAAACGATAACAAGTGATTCCACGCGACGGGTAACGACGTAACCGCCTAACGCGGTTGGCTAGACAACGTCCGAATTCCGTCGCCTGGTAATCGGCGTAGTCATCCAATCCAGCAAATACGGGCAGAGTCTTAATAGCTGGAACGCTGGACAAAGACGCTTCAGAGACAGTCCTTTCATCATTTTGTAGCCGTAAAGAATCGTTTGACGTTGACACAGTGAAAACGTTGCGTTCTTTTTTTACTGTTACCTCGGAGACAAGATCTTTTTTTGGCGGTTTGGGACCAAGAAACTGGTAATAAACGCACTCTATACGGCTATTGTAAAGTTTTCGACGTCGAGTAGCTTCCTGTCCAATTGTTTTTTCAAAATCAAGCCAATTAGTGATAATAAAATGGCTCCAAGTTGGTAGTTTTGACAGGACTGCCGGAATCGATTCGTAGAGAGTTCGCAGCTTTTTAGGGTCTCCGATGCGATCTCCATAAGGCGGATTGCAGATAACGCACCCGTACTCGCGTTTGTCCTCCAAATCGTAAAAATTCCGTTGATAAAAGACGACGTCCTCGCCAACTCCGGCGGCTATAGCGTGCTGACGCGCATATTTTAAAACTTCGGAGTCGATATCTGTGCCATGAATTTTTTCCTTTAAAGGAGGAAGAATCGAGTCTCGAGCCTCTTGACGCGCATCCTTCCAAACTGTTTCGGGAATAATCGGCCAGCTTTGCGAAACAAAGGTTCGTTTTAACCCCGGCGCAATGTTCCGACCAATCATCGCCGCTTCAATCGGTATCGTTCCCGACGCGCAAAAAGGATCGACCAAAGGACGATCCGGATTCCAAACGGAAAGCTGAACTAACGCGCTCGCAAGAGTTTCCCTCAATGGAGCCGCTACGTTCATCGTACGATAACCGCGTCGATGTAGACCTCTTCCCGTGGAATCGAGAGTTATAGTCGCTTTGTCCTTGAGGAGCGAAATTTCTACGGAAAATAAGGCTCCCGTTTCAGGCAAAGACGAAACGTTCCAAACTCGCGTCAACCGATCTACGATCGCCTTTTTGACGGTGCGTTGGAGAGCCGGAACACTCGTGATCGTCGAGTGGACGGAACGACCTTCAACGAGAAATCTCGCGTTTTTCGGCGCAAATGATTCCCACTCTATCGCGCGCGCAGCATCGAAAACGACGTCGAAATCATTAGAAACATCAAACTCGGCGAGCACGACAAGCACTTTTCCAGCCGTTCTCAACCATAGATTAGTCTTGACAAGATCGGAAAAATCACCCTCAAAATATGTTCGTCCCACGCCAATGTCAGAATTTCGCGGCGCGTATCCTAAACGTTTGAGTTCGTTTGAAACGACAGATTCAAGACCAGCCGTAGAAGTTGCCGCCAACTGAAGCATTGCGTTATTTCCGTTTCATTAAGAAAAACAACGCGTGTCAACCGGATTCACACGCGTCTTTTACAAAGAAAAATGAATTGTCAAACGATTGATCGATTAGAAAAGTCCGACCGTTTCGCCTTTTTCGTTAATGTCGATTGATTCGGCCACTGGAATTCTAGGCAAACCAGGCGCGGCAATAATTTCGCCAGTCATAACAACGACAAAACCTGCTCCCGCGCTCCAACGAAGCTCGCGGACGTTCAACTCAAAGCCTTCCGGAGCGCCGAGAAGTTTGGGATCAGCAGAGAAGGAATACTGTGTTTTAGCAATACACACGGGCAGGTTGTCGCAACCCTGCGAGACGAGCTCGGCTAATTGACGCTCCGCTTGTTTGGTGTAAGAAACAGTTCCGGCATGATAAATCTCTTTTGCCACAGTTTCGATTTTTTGACGAATTGGCAAATCATTGGGGTAAATCGGCGCAAACTGGCTTTCTTGAATCTCGTCGATAGTATCGAGCGCCATCTGCGCAAGCTCTACGGCTCCTTTTCCACCATCCGCCCAATGCGTGCAGCAGGCGCACTTAACTCCTAAATTTTCACATGCTTCCTGAACTGCGGCAAGTTCCTCGTCGGAATCGCCTTCGAATTTGTTGAGCGCGACCACGACGGAAAGACCATATTTTTGAACGTTGGCGACATGACGCTCAAGATTAACGAGACCGCGAACAACAGCGTTCGCGTCAGGCATTCCTAAATCGGTCTTGGCGACGCCGCCGTGATACTTCAGCGCCCGAACCGTTGCCACGACAACCGAAAGGGCAGGCGTAAGCCCCGCCAAGCGGCATTTAATGTCAAAGAACTTTTCGGCTCCAAGATCGGCTCCAAATCCTGCTTCCGTAACAATATAGTCGGCAAATTTAAGAGCAGTTCTGGTAGCCGCGATACTGTTGCACCCATGGGCGATATTGGCGAAAGGTCCTCCGTGCACAAACGCGGGGCTTCCCTCTAGCGTTTGAACCAAGTTTGGATTAATCGCCTGCTTGAGCAAGACTGTCATCGCGCCTTGCGCTTTAAGATCAGCGGCGGTAACCGACTTGCCGTCAACGTCGTATCCGACAACGATTTTCCCCAGCCGTTCGCGAAGGTCAAAAAGGTCGTTGCTCAAGCATAAGATCGCCATAATCTCGGAGGCTGCGGTAATGATGAAAAAGCTCTCGCGCGGGACAGAATTCGCTGTTCCACCCAATCCTAGGACAATAGAACGCAACGCTCGTTCATTAACGTCGAGAGTTCGTCCCCATACGATTCGACGCGAATCAAGTCTAAGAGGGTTGCCTTGATGAAGAGAATTGTCAACCATTGCCGCGAGAAGGTTATGAGCCGACGTGATCGCGTGGAAGTCTCCAGTAAAGTGTAGATTGACGTCCTCCATGGGAACGACTTGCGCATATCCGCCGCCGGCGGCCCCGCCTTTAACGCCAAAACAAGGACCCAGCGAAGGTTCGCGAAGGCAAAGACACGCTTTTCTACCGAGCAAATTGAGCGCGTCGCACAGTCCGATGCTGACAGTCGTCTTTCCTTCGCCGGCCGGGGTCGGATTAATCGCAGTAACGAGGATAAGTTTGGCGTCTTTATTTTGAGGGATATCCTTGAGGCGCTCCAAGGAAACTTTCGCTTTATATTTTCCGTAGGTTTCAAGCGCGTCTTCCGGAACGCCAAGTTTAGAAGCAATAGAAGTAATCGGACGCAGTAGGGCGTTCCTTGCGATTTCAATATCTGAGGGTATCGATCTGATTGTCATCATTGTACTGAAAGAATATTTCGTAGCGACGCGTCATGGCGTCTAGAAACGGAACACAACAGCGCGGCTATCTTGTAATTCAACCCGACACAAGACCGCGCTGACTCTACATATTCTAGTAGAGTTTGAACTTTTAACAATAGGTTTTTAATTGACAATCAACTCAAAAAACATCCGCCTTAATTTTGAGGGGAACAGACTCTAAACACTTGGACAAAATTCGTTTCATCCCTCTTCAATTCCGGAGGCTGATACGAAACGATAATACCCGCGTTCGTCAACAGGCGAAAGAGACGATCATTAATTTCTGGATTATTAACTGGTAGTGGACTTGGTATTTTATTACTATTTAGAACAAACAAGAATATGAAAGAGAATTTATCTATTCTAGGTATTATTTATTTTGTTGGGGTTATTG
>CAMZEO010000290.1 GCA_947305735.1 uncultured Planctomycetales bacterium
CGACGAACAACAAATGGCGCTCCCTGAACAAACTTTCATAACGGTTTCAACTGGAACCTGACAATTGCAAGAACCGCAAAACACGCCGTTCGTCAGCGCGACGAACGCCTCCTCGCCGCCAAAATCGCGCACGCAACGATTATAAACCCCCGCCCAATCGCAAGGTAAGCGAGATTCGGCTTCTTGTAATCTTCGACGAGCACGCTCTAAATCGACCGATAGTTTAGGGATTTCCCGAGCTTGGGCGTCCTTAATCTTGTCAAGGGAATCTTCCTTTTCTCTAAGCCTTAGTTCCGCCAACTTAATCTCGTTGTCGACAACATCGACAGAAGCAAGAGCTTCAAGCGTTAAATCCGCCAAAGAATCGCTCTTTTTTTCCTCAAGTTGAATCTGAATTTTTAAGGCGTCGTACTCGCGATCTGATTTTGCAAGGTTCAACTGTTCCTTTCGTCGCTCCAATTCCTGAGCGGCCTTCGCCGCTTCATGCTCTTTTTGCTTAACGTCCAAGAGTGATTCCCGCAACGTTTCACGTTTAGTCGCAAGTTCTTCCTTGGCGGCTAAAACCTCCGATTCGCAAAGGAGAACAGAACGTTTCAGCATCCTTTCGCGATAGCTTATATCCGCAATTTGTTGATGGATTCTACGTAGTTCGTCCATCAACGGAGCAAGTTCTTTTCCATTCATAAACTAAACCTCAAAATAGACGCCCGCGCAAGGCCTCAACTCGTCGAAACGCGACCGTCGCGTAGTGATTATACCCATACTCGTCATTCTTTCCAGTTTATTCTAAGAAAAACAGAATTAGCAGCCTTTTTCGCTCGAATCAAGGGAACACTTATTGCAATCTGTCGCCAACATCCCTACGGATTCCGATCCGGGAGTCCAATAGGAGCGAACTCGCCTGGCCTCGTAGAAAAGAATGGCGGCGGCGTTTGAAACATTCAGACTGTCGGCAATGCCAAGCATCGGAAGTCGTATTTTGCGTAAGAGATTATTCTCAAAGTCAATCTGACTTTCCAACGACCATTCTTTGCTCAAACCTTCTGATTCGCTTCCAAGCACGATAGCCGTCGGCAATCGATAATCGAGTTGAGCATACGGAATCGCTTCGTCGCAAAGCGCGGTCGCTCGTTGAATATTTCGCTTTCTCAACCAATCAAGAATCGTCACGGTTGGAGCAACGACGACGGGAACATGAAAAATCGCGCCCAAACTACCGCGAATTGAGTTGGGATTATAAACGTCGTAATCCTCGGCCGCAATCATAAGGGCGTCCACGCCCGCGCCGTCGGCGCTCCTAAATATTGCTCCGATATTTCCCGGTTTTTCAACTCCCTCGACTACGCCAAGAAGAGGAGCTTCCCCAACAGTTTGGCTTTTTTTTCTCAAATATGAATCCAACTCGCCAAGAGTTGTCAGTTTCGATTTGACAACTGCGAGAACGCCTTCGTTTCGCTCGCCAAAACCTATTTTGGCAAAAACTCCGGAAGAAAGGGGGATTGTCGGCACTCGGGCGGAATCGGTTAGCGTCAAAAGAGACTTAAGCATATCCCTGCGCTCAAAATCTGGACAAACGTTTTTAAGCGAGGAGTCCAGATCAACATGACCGTCTGTTCTAACGTCTTCCCCCGCGTTCCAGAAAACTTCCGCAAATTCGTATCCTGAACGCCAGGCTCGTTCAACTTCGCGGATCCCGTCGATAAGAAAGAGCCCCTCCCGTCGCCTCGTTCGACTCTCTCTCAGTTTGACGATATGCTTTATGCGAGGATTATTTGAACTGACAATTGCAGAGAACATGAAGACGTTTATCTCCAAACTAGCAGGAACAAACGCGTTTGACTAATTAATTGTTTTGGACGTCAATTTCAGGAATAATTCGTCGGTTCCGGCAACAACATCCGCGAAGGATAATAACAAACGCCATTTTCATCCGAAATACGGCGATCAATTCTAGAGAGACAATCGTCAAAAGTCAAGACGCCGCAAGGTAAAGCTCAAGACGCGCCAAAAGCTCGTTTTCGGAAACTATAGACAATGGAGAATTAAGCTAAGCAAATATCAAGACGTTCTCTGCTAACAATTTATTAGAAGAAGGCGATTGTCGTCTCGGGAATATTTTCAAAGAGCGCTCGAGCGTAATCGACAAATTTCTCAATAATCCAAGGCAAGCACATGGCAAAGACGACGATCATCGACGAAATCTTGACCACAAACGCGACGGTTTGATCCTGGACTTGGGTCACGGTCTGAACAAGACCGACGAAGATCCCGACAACGACCCCTGCGAGCAGAATGGGCGATCCTATCATAAGGGCCAATAACGTCCCTCCGCGAACAAGTGAAACAATGACGTCGCTATCCATATAACATTTTCTCACATAGTATATAAATAAATCTTACGAAAGACCGATAGGCTGGCTAACCGCCAATACTCCACGCAAAACTGTCTAATAAGGATCTAACCACTAACGTCCATCCGTCGACAAGAACAAACAAAATCAACTTGAAAGGCAAGGAAACAATCGCGGGAGGAAGCATCATCATTCCCGCCGAAACAAGAACGCACGAAACGATAACGTCGATAATCAAAAAAGGTAAAAATACCTGGAATCCGATTAAAAAAGCGGTTTTTAACTCGCTTACCACAAAAGCAGGTCCCAACGCGCGCCAAGGAACGTCTTCAAAAAACTCAGGAGGGTTAGCGTTGGGAATATACTGTGTGAAAACATTGATTATGTCGGTATTTCCCGATCGTTCAATCTGCCTCCAAAGAAAATTGCGAATCGGCGCTTGTCCCCTGTCTAGCGCTTCAAGATTTGTGATTTCTCCCGATGAATAAGGTTCGATCGCCTCGTCATAGACGTCCGACCATACGGGAGTCATGATTAAGACTGTCAAGACAACGGAAATTGCCGAAATTACTTGATTTGAAGGTATTTGTCCTGCTCCCAAAGCCTGTCTTAAAAAAGCCAAAACAACAGAAATACGAATAAACGAGGTGGTCATAAGAAAAATTGCGGGAACGAGAGCGAGCGCCGCCATAACTAATAAAGTTTTCAGCGTGGTGGAAATTCCGTCTCTACCAAACCACCCGTTTTCTGAACTAAACAATTCTTTTGGGTTAACGGTCAGCAAATTCTGAAAGCAAGAATCGTCATTGGATTCGTCTTGCGTCGCGTCCAATTCTAATTCGCCTATGTTGTCGTCAACTGATTCTTCTGAATCGTCGGTAGATTTCTGTGGGGCAGAAAGGTTAGAGACATTGGAAACACGATTGTCAATCGAACGAGGAGAAAAAGTTTCTCCCAAGTGTTCCATCCGCTCTCCCGACGAATTCAGAGCAGAAGCGTTATTTTTTTGAACTTCCGCTTCATTGATATCGCCGCCGAGTCTTGCAATTCCACCAAAATCCAAGACTTGAGTTGTCTTTTCCTCCGAATCCGACTGGGCAAACGACGCTTCGATAAAAACAAAAACAAAGAGAATAAATGACGTTGACGCCAGCCGAATAAAAGAAAAACGCTTATCTTTTTTCGCGTTCTTTATTGTTGTAAACTCCATTTTTATTCTCTTGCCTATGTGCGATAGTCGGAAAGTTCACAATTTAATCGTTCGATTTAACGGTTGGAGATTGTTCGCGCGTTTTTTTCGGAAAGAATTGACCAATATTAGCAACTTTCATTCTTTTCGCGCAACGTTTTGACTTTCGTTCTCGAAGTTCGAGTAATATTTTTTCAATCTCTTTTGAATCGGATATTTCAGAAACGGGAACTGTTTTATCGTCTGATGAGGAAAGAAGAATAAGCTTTGCTCCCCACTTAATTGTTAGTAATTCGCTCTTTCGATTGAGGCAACAGGAATCGACAATTTCAACTAACTCGGTATTTCTGCTAAACTTGTTCGGCGCGAGGAGTTTCAAAATAAAGATTCCTCCTAAAAAGACGGAAATCGTCAAAGCGAGCGAACCTACGACGGAAACTATGGAACGATAATAGGAACTGTCATTCAAAACGGCTTTGCTACGATCGTCCTTATTTTTTTTCACAACAATTGGCGTTTTCGTCAAATCCGACTCATTCTCGTCAACCGTTTTAACGTCGACGCTACGAAATGCCGAACTATCCCGTGTTTCTTGCGAAAAAGCGAAGCGCGCGCAGAACAGTCCTAAAACGACGATAGGAATCAATGCATGACTACTTCTCCAACATGCTTGTCGGCTCATTATTTGACGTCTTCGCGTCATTGGTCTCGATCCTTTATCGCGCCTTGACCGCGCAATGTTTACAAACGCTCTGTGCGAACTTTTAAACGACGTGAAAATCAACGATAGTATCGCGCCGTTCCAGAACGGATTATAACGTGAAAAACAAGTTTCTTTCAAGGTCAAAAATAGTCTTCCGTTTTTGAGACAATAACTCCAAAGATATGTCCTCATTAACTTGTCAAAAAGATCAATTACGATATACTAATCTTGGCGTGGCGCGTCCTAAAGAACAAACAATTCAATAAAAGGATACGTTAATGGAAGTCATTTCTATTGGTCTAGACGATAGAAGCTACGATATTGAAATCTCGCAAAATTCTCTTTCCAGAATAGGCGTGGCTCTGGCTTCGCTTGGAGACGTTTCTCGCGTTGTTCTAATTACAGACGACAACGTCGAATCTCTTTATGCCGAAAAAGTTTCAGAATCAATTATGGAACGCGGGATCGA
>CAMZEO010000291.1 GCA_947305735.1 uncultured Planctomycetales bacterium
TCCCTGAACTATTGTCTACAGCAAGAAGTCGCGATTCTGAATACGACGAAAACAAAAAACAAAAAACGGCGGAACAAACAATTATTCTCGTTTTAGGTAAGCTAGTTTTGAATAAGCCCGCTATTAGATTTCGTAACGACATCTTTTTTGAAAGTTAAACATCGGGAGATTGAAAGACGGGAACTCGCCTAATCGGCACGACGTCCTTATTCTAACGCTTTGTTCAAAAGTTTTCAAGCCGCTTGAAGGATTCCGAGACTTATATTTGAGGCTAGAAGAGCGCGTGATGGTTAAGAATTGACAATGTAATGAAACTTTTAGAGAAGGGGAATATTCCGAGGGTAAAAAAAACCTCGAGGATTACCCTCGAGGCAAAAAATAACTTTCCGAACGAGCATCTAGTTACGAGGATGAACTTTCCCGGCCACTCGATAAGGCAAACCTTGAATTCGAAGGAAGCCAGTGGCGTCGTCTTGGTTATAGGCGTCGCTTCCTTCCATCGTTGCAATACCTTCGTCGTACAGAGAATTCGCGCTGGAACGACTGTTTAGAATAATGTTGCCTTTGTAAAGCTTTAGCGAAACGATTCCAGAGACCGTTTTTTGCGCTTCTTTGATGAACGCAAGTAAAGCGTCCATTTTCGCGCTGTACCAGAAGCCATAATAAACAAGTTCAGCAACTTCAGGAGCAAGACGATCGCGAAGGTGCATAAGTTCACGCTCCATCGTCAACTGCTCGACATAACGGTGAGCATCGTACAAAATAGTCATCCCCGGCGCTTCGTACACCCCTCTGCTCTTCATACCAACGAAACGATTCTCAACCATATCGATAACGCCGACTCCGTTTCGACCGCCAATTTTATTTAAAGCGGCGACCACTTCATAGGCGCTCATCCTTTGGTTATTGACGGCGACAGGAACGCCTGATTGGAATTCAATCGTTACTTCTTCTTCTTCATCAGGAGCGGCTTGCGGCTTTACGCACATACCAAAATCAACAAGTTCTAAACCGTTGACGTCCAGCGCTTCCAGTTTTCCCGCTTCATAGCTGATATGCAAACAGTTTTCGTCGGACGAATAAGGCTTTGAAACGGACGCTTTAACGGGAATGTTGTTTTTCTCGCAATACTGAATCAATTCAGTTCGACCGGGAAACTGCTTTCTAAATTCCTCCATTCGCCACGGAACAATCATTTCAATGTCGGGACGCAAAGCTTCAGCGGCCAGCTGGAAACGACATTGATCGTTTCCCTTGCCCGTCGCGCCATGGGCGTAGGCTGTAGCGCCAACTTCTTTCGCGACTTCAAGCATTTTTTTAGAGATCAAAGGACGCGCGATTGACGTGCCGAGGAGATAGACGCCTTCATATTTCGCCTGCCATTGAAGAATGGGGAAGGCGAAATCACGGCATAGTTCTTCTTTAACGTCGATGAAACGAATTGACGCGGCGCCTATATTTTCAGCTTTTTTTCGAATGACGTCGCGATCCTCGCAGGGCTGACCAAGGTCAACATACACGGCGTGTACTTCATATCCTTTATCCAACAACCAACCCAAAATAACCGACGTGTCCAAACCGCCTGAATACGCCAAAACGCATTTTTTCGCCATCATAAATCTCCCACCTTGACGTCAACAATTAAGACGCGACGCCATCGCATATGTTACGATTAAAGCCATACCAGACTTGAACGTCCGCGCTAGTCGAGAGATTGACCAACCGCTCGGCTGTTAACTCCCTCGATAGGCTAAATGACGTATGTAATCACGATCCTCCGTATATAGTATCTCTCGTTTTCTTTTTGACAAGTCGTGAATATCGTTTTTTGTTTCCTTTTAAGCGT
The DNA here is from genome assembly GCA_947305735.1 of uncultured Planctomycetales bacterium. Classification (GTDB taxonomy): domain Bacteria; phylum Planctomycetota; class Planctomycetia; order Pirellulales; family Thermoguttaceae; genus RUG369. The sequence continues at coordinate 1,847 of CAMZEO010000291.1, forward strand.
TCAACAAAGAATTGTTGAGCAAGTTCTAGTAGCTCGGAGTTTTTACAGACGCTCCAAAAAAAAACCAAAACGTATCGCCGTACTTAATTTTTAAACAAGAATCAATGAAATCGTCACGACTACGATTTGAGCCGGTTATCCTATCGTTCCCATAATCGGTTAAAGATGATAAATCTTTGGTAAAGTTGTTAAAGTTGTCGCGAATTTGTTGATCGATAACAAGGTCTTCCTGCGAATTCCACCTCTCGAATCCATCGACGTCGAAAAGCCCGGGATATGCTTCTATCCAGAGAATCGCTTCTTGCAGATATCTTGGAATGCGTTCCTTTCCTTTGTTTTTCAAATACTGATCCAGCAACGAATTTAAACGCGAGTAGTTGCGCGAGAATAAAAGAAGCGCGATGATTTTTTCAAGTTCCTGAGTTGTGCGAGTAGAAAGGTCGTCTGATTGAATGAACGAGCCGACTAATTGGTCGACCGAGCCTCTCGTAAAGAAAGCGTCGTTATGAGGTTTGAGTTGTCTAATCGACTCAAAATGTTGATCAAGTTCTTTTATTCGTTTGGGAGTTGTTTTATTTGGAGGGAGCAGGTAATTGTCAAAAATTTTAACATCGAATCTACTGGCGATATAATCGAGTAATTCGGTCGCAATTCTTTTATGAAAAAGCGTTCCCTGCAACCGAAAGAGAAATCGCTTTGCCAACTCTGGTCGTCTGTCTGCAATCGCGCAGAGTGAAAGCGTTTTCAACGCCCAAGCGGATCGTTCTCTCTTAAGAACAAGATTATTGACGGCAATTCTTGAGCTCAAATTAGTCGCGCCATATTCATATAAAATACGATCTCCACCCATACAAGCCGTTTCGATGACCTGAAGAGAACGTGAACATTTAGGTTGTGCGGGACGTTTAAACAATTCTTCAGCGATTCGATTTGTTTTAAAAAGGGAAAGATTTCTCGCGGATATAAGCGGGTTTATCGGTTCGTCAACTTTCGACTCTTCCAAGAGAATCATTTCCCAATCTTCATAGTCTAAGGCGCGCGTAATTCTAAGTAGCGCTTGATAATTTGCGGAGGAAAAGGAAAGCAATACCGTGCAAACGCAACAAAAAGAAATAAGTAATATTGACGCGGTTAATTCAAGTTTTTGGCGCGTAGATTGCGCATGGTCGATTTGTCGTTCATAACGACAACTACCATATTTGTTAAAAAACGCGTTAAAGACGGAAAGAATTAACAAAAACAAAGTCTCAGACGTCGTGTAGAATGACAATAAGGAATTAATTGTCAAATCACGAGAAATCAACTTTCCCTGCAGAAGAATTAGGAAAGGAGACGCTAAGTTTGTTTCCACAATCTCGCGACCTTGCGTTAAGGTGGATTCTTCCCAAAGACCGGCGGTATACATGTAGTGAAAAGTGGGCGTCGTCTTTGAATAAAACAGCCAGAATATTCCTGGTATGAGTAAAACGTACAGGACGAGCAATTCACACTTCTCTCTCTGACGCTGAACAGAAGTTTTCGTTTTTCTCAATTGATCGGCGTTTACATTAGTTGTATTACGCGTCTCAACTAAATGATGCGCGCGACTCCATTCCTCCAAGACGCACAAAAAAGCCGCTAGCAATGCAAAAAAGCCGAATACAGGATAGACGAACAAATAGCCAAATAACAAAAAGAGAACTCGTTTTAACGAACTCTTGATGGAATGAAATATTAGCGCGAATACAAGCGTAAAACAGAAATTAAATGTAAAACTGAAAAGATAGGCGACGTCAATCCTCTCAAATAGGTAATAATGGACGTTGACAACGGATAGCGTCGACAAACACGCGGGAATGAATGATAAGACAATTCCACGCCAACTATTTAACTGAAAAATTTTTTCGGTAGCGTATTGGCTTACCAACGCAAAACTTGAAAGTAATAGAGAGCCTACGGTCGGATAGTAGAAGAATTGAATAAGAAAAGACGCAAGAAAACGCGATAATCCGGCGATACGAATCGACGCTTCATTCAAGTAATCCAATCTCCATACGAAGAGGTCGTATTCCTGAGCCATAAAGAGAAAGTCGTAATAACGAATTCTCCAAAAGAGGAAGAGGAAGACAAAGAAAACGACGCGAAGCATTCTTAATTGTTTTTTGGTTAACTTTACAATTAAGCGGCGAGGGCAATCGAGTTGCTTGCCTGACGCATTACCAGTACCAGCGGGAGAAGTTTTATAGTTAGCGCTTTTTTTAAGCGGTAAAGGGTTGTTAGAGCGACGAGCCGACATAATTAAATTACAGTAAACTTTGAGACATATTCCGACCGACTGCGCGGTATTGTCTAAGAAGACATTTGTCGCGCTCCGAGATTCTGCCGCTTATCTTACTCGTCATTTGACGTTTTTCAAGCAAGCCGATCTTGAATTAAAGTTTGGTTTAAACAGAATCGACTTTTTGAGTTATTATGGATATGACAGGGCTTTGTTGAATAAATTTTCCAAAAAGACGCAAAAACGCGCGACTTCCTTCGTATAAGATACTTGAGTATACCGCAAAATCAAGTGTCGCGAGGTATGAAGATGAGAAAAAGCGCGCAATTGGGGACAATACCACGAATCGTTAGTTAATCGTAGTCGCGTTGCATTCTGGTTTCTTGACGACGTTTTGAAGTTGTGGAATCGCGATAATCGCGACTATCGACGCGGTCGTCCCTTTATTTACAGCGATACGGCCATCGAAACATTGCCGTTGGTTCGCGAGGTTTTCCATTTAACCTGTCGAGGCGCGGAAGGAGTCGGACACGCCGCTTTTATGTCGCTTGACGTTCAAGATAGCCGAATCCCCGATTATTCGTCCATTTGCAAAAGATCAAAAAC
>CAMZEO010000292.1 GCA_947305735.1 uncultured Planctomycetales bacterium
GTTTTGACGCCGTCCCAATTGGAGTCGCGGACAAGAACGCCGAAACGATATTCGATTGGCTTGCTTCCGACGCAGATTTTTTGTCCGTCGACCGTCATCGTTTGAACGCCAATCTTCACGATAAGATCAGGCGCCGCAAATTCTGAAGGGAACGTCCACAAGGACAGTTCTTTTGATTCTTGAAACGCTTTTGCGGCAAGTTTCGAGTCTATTTTAATGGGAATCTGCGTCAATTTAAGGGGCGTGTTGAAGTCGTTTTTCGAAGCGTTTTTGAAATTGCAACAACCGACGACGATCTCCCCAATTCGCGCTTCAAGTCGGGAAAGCAATTTAGAATTAGAAATGTCGACGACGATTTCTTCAAGAGTTTTGTCTGATTCTAAGTCAAACGCTTGAACTTTTGTTGAACGAACGTCTCCTTTTGATGAAATCGTAATTGGAGTTTCCGCCTCGACAATTTTGAGAGATATGTCAAAAGATTCCGATTCTTGCGCCGACGTTTTGAAAGCGAGAACGCCGAGAATTAGCAACGATAAAATGAACGGACACGCTTGTTTCATTGAAAATAAACCCTCATAATCGCGAATAGCGCCGATTTGACCAGTCTACGCTTCATTTTAATCGAAACTTGAAAGCGACTCAAGATTTTCCCGCAAGAAGAAAAGTTTATCCTCAATGAAAAAGGGTCGGGAACACCGTCCCGACCCTTTGAATTGAAACTTACGACAATCTTAAGGCAACGTTTCATTCGTTAAAGAAACGCTTGAGCAAGCCTGCGAAGCCCGCTCCATGGCGCGCTTCGTCCTTTGCCATTTCATGAACGGTATCATGGACGGCGTCGTAACCGAGTTCCTTGGCGCGTTTCGCCAGGTCAAATTTACCCGCGCAAGCTCCGGCTTCCGCATCCGCGCGCATTTGCAGGTTGGTTTTTGTACAGGGAACGACGACTTCGCCAAGCAGTTCGGCAAATTTAGCCGCGTGCTCGGCTTCTTCAAACGCGTATCGCTTAAAGGCGTCGGCAATTTCCGGATAGCCTTCTCGTTCCGCTTGTCTGCTCATCGCAAGATACATCCCGACTTCGGTACATTCGCCGTTGAAGTTGGCGCGAAGCCCTTCCATAACTTCGGCGTCTTCGACTTTGCCGTCGCCAATAGAATGGACTGTGGCGTAGGTGACGGGCGCGTCGCTGATTTTTTCATCAAATTTACTCGCCGGGGCGCCGCATTGAGGACAGCGTTCAGGCGCCGTCGCGCCTTCATGAACGTAACCGCAAATTCTACAAATAAACATCTTAACGCTACTCATTTTATATTCCTTTCTTGCTAAACATCGCCAAGTTAACGCGAGGGGTTTTAGGCGGTTTCGACGTCCCAACGATCTTAAAACGCTTTGGTCGCCAAGGTTTAAAGAATGTGAATCCATTATTTTGAATTCAATTCCCTGTCAAGACATTCTTGACAAACGCCGGACGCTCGCGCCTCCACTCGGTCAACTCTACCAAATTTGTTCAATTTACTTCTGACGATTTCGTCAACTTCGTCGATGTTGAAATCGAAAATTCTACCACATCGCAGACAATAGAAATGGTCGTGTCTTTGCGAGTTGGAATCGTATCTTGCGATTACGTTGGGACGGTCAATCAGGGAAATTACCCCTTTTGAAACAAAGTCCGTCAAGATGCGATAAACGCTTTCGCGAGAAATATTCGGCTGTTGCCGTTGAACCGCTTTCCAGACTTCGTCTACAATCGGATGATTCCTGTTTCCCCTAATATAGCGGTAAACCGCGAGTCTCGACGCCGTTACGCGCCAACCAAGTTTGCGACACAAATCGTTAAATTCTTGAAATACCGAGTCCTCCGCAGGAAACATTTCATCTCCTTATTGTCTGTTACTGATAAATAATTGTAACATACAATAATTTTATTGCAAGGGTGAAAACGGGGGGACAAAAACGCATCCTTAGGCAGAACTCGCGCAAAAATCCAATTTCTAAGGTCTATTTACCTTTTTTAGCGGCGTTGAGGATCGACTGGATAAAACCTCCGTCTTTAACGGCGTCTTGAATCGATTGTCCGTCGTACAACATTGGATACGTCCAGCAAATGACGTGATCAAGATAATCGAACCCAAAACAGCTTCCTCCCGTCTTCATATCAAGTCCGCAAGGTTGAGACCAGGGAAGCGGAATAGGACCTCTAAAGATTGTGTCGAGCGAGTCTTTAATTGTCGTTAATCCTTCTTCGCGGCGACCGTTGTAGAGGAATCCGCCCGCCGTCATCGCGTTGCATTGAATAAAGTTTCCGGCGGACCAAACGGAATCCGCCGTTCCCCCTTCGTAACAAATTGTTCCGTCGGAAAATACGGCGTTGACCATTCCAAATTGGGACGCGCGCATATTAAGCTTCGCTATTGAGTCGAACGCTTTTTGTATTTTGGCGTCGTCCTCAAACGGACTTGGGAGTCCTACAATTCCCACGCACCAAAGCGCCGAAAGTTGACAACTCAAACATGCGTCGTTTTTTCGTCCGGTTTTCTCGTCGACGTAAGTATTATAGTAATCTCCGTTCCATAAGACCTCGTCAAATCGCTTTTTACCTTTGTCCAGACGTTCGCGCCAAACCTTTGCCGTTCCGACGTCCCCTTCGATCTCCGCCGCTTGAATTCCAATTTCCAGCGCCGCAAGACATTTTCCCGCCGTATAGCTGGAAACTCCGTAGAACGGCCACTGATCCATTGGCACGTTCGCAGGGTAGGTATCGGATCCAAAATTATGCGGATGATCTTCCGTCAGAGAATCCCCGTCGACGTCCAGAGAGTTCATGAAATCAATCGCGCTTTTCATTGAAGGCCAAAAATCGTCAAGGAATTCTTTATCGCCCGTTCTCAGATAATAATGGTAGATCATCTGCGCGTATTCGCCCGCTCCATTCGTGTGTTGGCAATGGTAGCGCGGATCACGGATACAAAACTGACCCGTTGCAAATGGAGGTTCGCCGTTTCGTAATTGGAAATATCGAGTGTTTTCAAGGGATAAACGTTGTAGTTTGGGGAAGAAAAAGAGCTGGTACCATTGTCCAAAATATCGGCAAGGTAACGTGTCTAAAAGCGGACAGGCTACGAGACTCTCGCTGACAAGCGGAAGTCCTTCGGAGGAAAACCAGTCGTCCGGACGCGTTTTCGCGATCCAAAGCGTGTTTTTGGTTACAGCAGTCGGAATATTGATCAATTGTTCCTGAAGCCAGCCCGGATAATGCGACGCGTAGACGACGTCCTGCGTCGCAAGAACGCGATTCAACCATTCTTCTTTTTGTGGAATCGACTGTTTTACGACGTCTTTTGCGCTTTCAAATCTTGTCGCGTAAAAGTTTGTTTCAACTCGTCCGGAATTTTCGCGAATATAAGGTTCGTACCATGCCAGAAGGAAAGAAATCTTGCGCCGTTCGTTTGGCGCGAGCTTCCCCGCGGATACCGCGACTCCATTTTCCGTCTTTCCGCCTTCGCCCAAAACTCCGAGCGCGTAATTGGCGAGGGTTCCCTCGGGAGTGTTGAGCGCTTGATGAGTCGTTTGAAATATCGCCCAATCGCCTTCGCGATAATCGTCGATTTCTCCCGTTGGAAAACCGTTTGGTCCGAAAATTAAACGAAAATCTTTCATTTCCTTGGTTTTATTAGAGAGATAGACGTCGAAAAAGACGACGGGCGTATTGCTTGATTCATAGTTTCCCGGAATCAACGGACAGAACGCGCGACATTCAAATCCAAATGGAACAGAGAGATTAAATCTGGCGTCGACGACTGGAAAATGTCCGAAGTAATCTACGCTCTCAACAGCGCAATTCTCATTGTCGTTTCCGACTGGCGTCGCAAGGGAATAATCTTGCCCGTCAGTTTGCAGACGGAAGAAGGGCGAGTTTGGATAGATACCATACGGATAGTTGTTCAACGCCGTCGTTAGACCAAGTCTCCCGGTTGGGTCAAACGTGACGTATCCAGTTCCCATTCCGCCGAGCGGCATGCCGCCTCGAGACAAAGAATTGGCTTTGTAGACTGTCCCGCTTGCCTTTGCGTTGAGACCATCGACGCGGAACGTTTGCAATTCCTCAGGGTTGGCGGAGGCGTCAAAAAGCGTTTCGGTCTGAGCGAACGCGAGTGTTCCCGACGGAACCAGCGTTATTACCGTTAAGAAATAGCGAATAAGCAAAGAACGCATAGCCTTTATCCTTTTCTTTTTTTGAACTGACGTCGCTAACTTTTGGGCGCTCAACCCGGTCAATTAAGAATACGGTCAGCGTTATTTTAAACCGTTTGTCGAGCGCTTAGTTTGTTTCTCAAGACGTTTCGAACGCGCGCGCGATTCGACGACTGGCAACGCCACGTTTGCGGCATAACGACGTAAAACGAGCAATTAGTTTTGGGAGAGCGTAAAGAACCGCGTCGAAAAGGTAATCCGACGCGGCGCGTCGACCGTTAATCTCGATTGCTTCGCTGTTGATAATCGCCCCAGAGGGGAACGTTCAAATCCGTCCAGCACTTAAGAGCTTGTTCTTCTTCGCTCGTCAGCGAAACCGAGCGATGATCATCGTCTTTAAGAATCTCCCATAACCTGCTTTGAGACGTGCCGAACGTATAGGGATCAGCTTTCGTCGTTTTCCCGGCTCCCCACGTGTAATCAAAGTAATGAATGTCGCCGCTT
>CAMZEO010000293.1 GCA_947305735.1 uncultured Planctomycetales bacterium
AGATGTAGACGAATTGGTCACACAAAAAGAGGCGCTGGAAAGACAGAAAAAAACGCGCCTTTAAAATCAGACGAAAAAACTCCGTCAAATTTCAAACTCAATGTCGTCAAGCGTTAAATTGGAATAGTCGACTCCGGCTCCAGATTCCAACTCTTCCAGCGTCGCGCCCTCCTGACGCTTAATTTCCCAAGTCTTCGGCAAAGAACGAATCTGCTTGGAAACGCCGGCTCGTTCTAAGAGTGACTTCTCAAAGAAATTGGTTTCCAAACAATCCGGAGGCACTTCTCCGTTAGCTCCGTTGGCCACGGGATCATACCGCAGAATAAATTCATGTTTTGCAAAAGCGATCCTTCCATTAGGATCAACGCGCATATCTTGGGTGCGTATACCGGAAACTGTCGTACCGTTGGTACTTCCCATATCAAGAGCGTACCAATACCCGCTGGACAACACCAAACGGCAGTGCTGAGAAGAAACGTTGGAGAAACGCAAAATCACGTCGCATTTGTCGCTACGTCCAACAATCAACTCGCGCTTACGCAAAGGAATATCGTCGCCTCCACGAAGTGGTTCCAAAACGCCAAACATAAAAAAACCTCACATAAAAGCACTGCGTAAGCGCTCGCCGAAAAGCTTCCGCTATCTACCGCAATTATACCCAAGCGCTCTTGGGCGTCCACCCCAAAAAAAGGAAGCTACTTAAAAGTTATGCAGCTTCAAATAAAAAACGCATCCCGCAACCTCCTTTGAGACAACTGACTCGTCAAAAGAGTTTCGACAACAACGACCTTTAGACTAACTCTTCGGTAAAATCGTTCCCTAAGTCGTTAAAAAAGACCTTTCATTAATTGTAAATATTGTTGCGCCCTTGTTAAAAACGTGAAAAAGGGTATCTTTATTAATTTTGGTGGTTCAATCGCGCGTTACGCCCGTCAAAAAAGCCCCAATTGATTTGGGAATACCTTAAACTATTAGCAAAACGGCGTTAAACGTCGCTGTGAGAGTGAAAAATGGAATTAGAGGAGAACGCAGTGTCTCATTTCGACCCTAAGAATGCAAAATCCAAGCAGTTCGGAGCATCTACCATGACGACAGGCGCCGACGTCGTTGTTCAATCGCTAATCAACTGTGGCGTAACTAATGTGTTCGGGTATCCAGGCGGCGCTACGATTCCGCTTCACCAAGCGTTTACTCGTTACAGGGAAAAGATTCGCGTCATTCTTCCCAGACATGAACAAGGCGCCGGATTTGCCGCGCAAGGTTACGCGCGAGTAACAGGAGAGGTTGGAGTCTGTACGACGACCAGCGGGCCCGGAGCTACAAACATTGTTACGGCTATTGACGACGCTAAACTGGACAGCGTTCCCCTAGTCGTAATAACCGGTCAAGTTAATCTCGACGCAATTGGAGCCGACTCTTTCCAAGAGACTCCAATTACGGAGGTTTGCCGATGTATTACGAAGCATCACTACCTTGTCGACAACACGGACGATCTTGCTCGAATTGTCGCAGAGGCTATATATGTCGCTAAATCCGGGCGTCCCGGACCAGTTTTGATTGATATTCCCAAAAACGTGCTCGTAAGCCAGTGTTATCCGGATTTTGAACAACCTTTTAACCTGCCCGGTTATTCGGAATCTAAGCTCGAGCAGATTGATCAACAACTCGTTAGCCAGATTGTTGATAAAATTAATCGTTCCCAACGTCCTATGATTCTTTCCGGCGGGGGGGTGACAGCGGCTGATGCAACAGGACTTCTAAAAGAAATCGTTGATCTCACAGCCATACCAGTTGCGACAACAATGCCTGGATTAGCCAGTTTTCCTCGGGATGACGGTAATTGTCTGGGAATGGCGGGTATGCATGGAACTTACTGCGCCAACCAAGCTATCCGAAACTGCGATCTGTTGCTCGTCTTAGGCGCGAGATTTAGCGATCGGGTCGCGGCGGTTCCTACCAAGTTCGCGGCAAGCGCTTATGTTATTCACTTTGACGTCGATCCTTCGGAATTCAACAAAGTCAAAAAAGTTAAAGCCACCGTTTGCGGAGACCTTAAGGATTCGTTAGGAATCCTACTCCGAAAGATTAAGTCGGAATACATTCCTGTTGATCTTTCCAATTGGAAAACTCAATTAGAGCTGTGGAACGAGCTCCATCCTGTCTGCTATCGATTGTCGGAAGTTGAAGAAAAAGAAGACCTCATTATTCCTCAAATGGCAATAGAGGAATTGTCAAACGCAACGCAAGACAAGGACGTTATTATTACGACGGGCGTCGGACAACACCAGCTGTGGACAACACTCTTCTACCACTTTAACAAGCCAAGAACTTGGTTGTCAAGCTGTGGACTGGGAACAATGGGATTTGGACTTCCGTCAGCTATGGGGGCAAAAATTGCTCGTCCCGAAGCTACCGTTGTCGCTATTGAAGGAGATGGCAGTCTGCAAATGAATATTCAAGAGATGGCAACGTGCGTTACCGAACATATTCCCGTTAAATTGCTTTTAGTCAATAATCAGCATCTTGGAAACGTCGTTCAGTGGGAAGACATGTTCTTTGGACGTAACCGAGCAAACACATACCTTGGAGATATCGATGATCCCGAAAACTACGGCAAAGGAGACGGTTACCATTTGACCAAACGGTATCCGGACTACGTTGCAATTGCAAAAGGATACGGCTGGGAAGCTATCGCCGTTGAAAAACGGTCGGAATACCCCGACGCGCTTAAACAAATGCTGGAGAGCCCGAAGCCGTTTATGATCGACCTGCGTATTCCTTACTGCGGACACGTCCTCCCAATGATCCCCCCCGGATGTTCCGTTGAAGACATTAAAGTTGAAAAATAGTTTTTCCATCGCGCTAAAAAGCCTCGATCGATATGAACGACCGAGGCTATGTTATTGCGCCGACAGCCAGACTATCGTTTATTTAGCGTCTTTCGTCTTTCCAACCAGTACATACGAATGTTCTTTATCTTTCAGCAAGTCTTCTTTTGAAACGGAAAACTCTCGCGCTAAAATATCCAAAACCCGAGATCCGCAAAAACCGCCTTGGCATCTTCCGCTTCCTGGACGACACCTTCTTTTAACTCCGTCGACAGTCCTAGCGCCTAACGGACGCCGAATAGCCTCTACGATCTCGCCTTCAGTGATTTGTTCACAACGACAAACGACGCGACCGAAGCTGGAATCCATACGAATTAGTTCCGTCTTTTCAGAGTCGGACAGTTCCGCAAAACGAGTTTGTTCTCGATAGGGGTTAAAACGAGGATTTTCCAATAAATCCAGACCCGCGTTTGCCAATAACTCAACCGCATACTTTGCAATTGCGGGAGCTGACGTCAAACCGGGCGACTTAATACCGGCAAGATTAAGCAACCCGTTGACGTCCGGATCAAGTTCAATTATAAAATCTTTTCCACTAGGTAAAGCGCGCAATCCGGCAAAATTGCGAATCGAATCTCTAAAATCAACCTTATCGCTTAACAAAGCGGAAGTCTTTCGAACAAAAGACAGTCCTTGAGGAGTCGTTGAAAAATCCTCCTTGTCTTCTCCGTCCTGCGCGTCGGGACCTACTAATAAGTTCCCGTGAACAGTCGGAGAAATAAGAACGCCTTTTCCTAATTTGGACGGACACATGAAAATTGTGCGATCGACCAATGAACCTTGGCGTTTATCGAGAATATAGTATTCGCCCTTTCTCGGCGTAACAGTGAAGCGCGGCCTTCCTATCAGTTGCTGCACAGAGTCAGAAAAAACGCCCGCCGCATTAACGACATACCGAGCGTCCGCGCAACTGCCATTGGAAAAAGTCAGACGAAACCAGCCATTTTTTGTTAAATCGTCTAACACGTCTCCGTCTTTGTCAAATTTCTCAATTCGGATTACCTCAGAATTAAGAAGAACCTCGCCGCCGTTAATGACCCCGCTCTCCGCTAATGCCGTCGTTAACTCGTAGGAACCGACAATTCCGCCTGTTGGAGCGACCAGAGCTCCACAAATTGAAGGTTGAAGATTGGGTTCCATTTGTCTGACGGCTTCCGATCCGACAAGTTCCAACCCGTCGACCCCATTCTTAGTCCCATTATCATAAAGCTGCCGCAACTGCGAGAGATCTTCTTCGCAAAGAGCAACGATCAGAGAACCGTTCTGGCGAAAAGGAACAGAAAGATCGGCGCAAAGTTTCGGATACAGGCGATTTCCTTCAACATTAAACCGAGCTAACATCGTGCCGTGAGGAGGATCGTATCCAGCGTGGACAATTGCGGAATTCGCGCGCGACGATCCGAGAGCCACGTCGTTCTCTTTGTCAATCAAAACCGTCTTAAGGTTATATCTGCCAAGTTCACGAAAAAGAGCCGAACCAACGACTCCAGCTCCTACAATCGCGACGTCATATGTCATTTTCTCTAACCATGTTGGAAAAAGCGTGGAAACAAGTCAAACAGAACGACGATCGCCGTCCATTGCCGCCTTAGTATACTGAAAAACGAATAAATAACAACAGATTATGAATAGTACTGCACTTTCCTGGTTTTTTAGCCTCGCCCCCTTTCCCCCAAGAGCATCGTTTTCGCGCGCGCGGAAACGCTAAGATTTGATCGTTAGAAAAAAAGGAGATATTGCCTCAAACCATTGAAATAATTAAAATTCGACTCCTTCAACCATTAACCTTCAGAAA
>CAMZEO010000294.1 GCA_947305735.1 uncultured Planctomycetales bacterium
GTCACTAAAATAATCGTTCTTCCCTGTTCGCTTAATCGATCTAGAAGATCCAGAATTTCAGCCGTTGTTTTGGAATCAAGGTTGCCCGTCGGTTCGTCGGCCAAAATAAAATAAGGATCGTTGACCAAACTGCGAGCAATTGCGACCCGCTGTTGTTGACCTCCTGACAATTGCGTCGGACGATGGTTGAGACGTTCCGCGAGTCCAACCATCTTCGCGAGTTCAACGCATCGTTTACGTGAACGAAGCGAGGCGTTTCCCTGGTAAAAAAGCGGCACTTCAATATTCTCAATAACCGTCAATTGCTGAATTAAATTATAGGACTGAAAAACAAACCCGATACGCGAAGCGCGAATTTCCGAGAGACTGTCGTCGTCAAGAGTTGTGATATCGTCGTGTCCTAACCAAATCTTTCCGCAGGTAGGTCGATCAAGACAACCAAGAAGATTAAGCATAGTGCTCTTGCCTGAACCCGACGCGCCCATAATCGCCACATAATCGCCTTTAGGAACGGCTAAGTCAACTCCGCGGAGAGCGTAAACCGTTTCGCCCTTCAAAACGTACTCGCGCTTGACGCCTGACAATTTTGCGGCAAAAAATTCCCCGCCTTCCGCAGGAAGGTCAGAGCCAATCTTTTTCTTTTTGTTAAACATTTGACTTCTTCTAGTTCAGAACTAGCCGACAGAAAGACAACCGCCAAACCGGGCGTCGGGAACCGCCCAACTGGACATATCCCCGACGCGACGGCTTCGCGACAATCGACAAACGACAGCTCATTACATGGGAGGAGGTCCCATCATTCGACCGGCTCCGTCTCCGCCCGCGCCGCCAGAACCTGAGCTTGCGGAAGCAAACATCTTTCCCGCAACTTCCTTAACTTCGTTATAGCCCTTGACAAATTCGCTCTTCTGGAGAAATTCGTCTCCGTTGAAATCCATTTGCATAGCAAATAAGGCTATAGCCTGACGAAGACTGCTTGCTTCCGCTAGCGACTTAATCGGTTCTAAAACAGGGGGAGTCGGTTTAGGCATTCTCCCGTCTTCAAGATTATCAGGTCGCTTCTCCGCTTCTTCTGGATTTTCGTCGCGACCAACTTCCGCATTAGGGACGCCAACGGGACGTTCGTTATTCTCTTGACCTTGCGAGCCCCCGGGACGAGAACCTTCTCCAAACCGCATTCCAGATCCCCCGGGCATTCCGGGAACTCCTCCGTTCGCTCCCAACATTCGAGACATAGAACCGCCTCCCCGTCTCGACCTTCTAGCGATTTCCCCTCGTTCGCGTAAAATCTTGTCAACAACGTTTTGAACAGCTTCAAGGGACGCTTCGTTCTTATCGCTAGAATCGTCTCCGGCGCAATATTCGTCAAACAACTTATCAATATCGTCGTCCGTTTCGGAATCTTGAAAGCTCTTACGATCAGTGAAAAAACCTATGACAAACTCAGTCGGCTTCAATTTTCCGTCGTTGTCCGAATCCCAAGCGTCAAAGAGTTGTTTGAACGCGCCGTACTGCGCGTCGTTTTCGCGTTTTAACAATTCATAATCCGGCTTTTCCGCTTCTCGCTCGACTAAGGCGTCGACGGACGCGGCGTTTGCAGACACGTCCAAAGAATGCGAATTGGGAAAAATCTCGTTAAAAATTTGGTCCGAGTCTTCAAGAAGAAAATCAAGAGCCTCCTTGGTAACTTCGTTGCCGCTTACAAATTTTGTCCAATCAATCTGTTCAAGATAGGAGATCCTTTCCAGGGGATCCGCGTCAGAATCGCCTCGTAATGTCTTAATTTCTTCGCGTAAACGCTCAACTTCTTCAAAAGAATCGTTTTCAAATTCGTTTGAAGAATCCTCGTCTACAAGGTCGGCGGAGTTCGACTTTTGCAAGAATTCAATCTCTTCCTGACGACGGGTTATTTCATTTTGACGCGCGGCAATACGCGCCTGTAGCTCCGCAGTTTTCGTGGAAACGGCGGAGAGTAACTCTCGTTGCATTTCCATTACGGTACGCGTAAAAAACGGTTCAATCAAGGCGATCTTTCCGTCGTGTTCAAGGCGCTCTTGAATCGATTTGGTATATTCCGCAGCTTCTTCTTCGCGTTTAGCCGCGTCTTCAACATCGTCGTTACTTGAGCTAAAACCGCCTCTACCGGCGCCAAACATAGCCGCCAACTTAGATAAATCAACTCCTTCGGGCAATTGTCCCATCATGCCGGCGGGAATACCTCCGGACATACCGCCTGATCTACCGCCGGGAACGGAGGACATACCATTCGGAGCGTCTCCTGAAATAGACCCGCCAACCGGAAAACCACCGGCAACTTCCGCGCCGCCGGCCTCGATTTCTTTTTGTTTTGCCTCTTCTGCCTCGCGTTCGGCAACTTGCTCCTGATATATCGCGGAATCCTCAAAATTGGACGGAGCGTCTATGTCGGGAAAAGTTACGTTTTCCCGGTAAAGACGAGCCCCGCTCACCACAACGTCCCCTTCTTTCAAACCGTCAAGAATGATCACCTGCTTTTCGTTCGAAGCGCCGAGAAGAACTTCTTTACATCCCCAAACGCCTTGATTATACGTTATACAATAAGTCTTCTTTCCGTATTCGGTAACGCACTGAACTTTTGTTCATCCGCGATAATCCGAACCTGCGCGGTCAAACCCGAGCGCAATTCGGGGACGTCTTCTTTGATCTGGACTAAAGTAACGTAATCCTTCGCGGAAGACATCCACACTATTTCCGGATAAAGATTTACTTTCGTCACAACGCCCTCGACGATTCGATTAGGCATCGAATCAAAGGTTATCTTTGCTGGCATTCCAACTTTGACCGACGAAATATTAGACTCGTTGATCATCGTTTTAACTTGCATCTGGGTTTTGTCAGGCAACCGAATCAAGACCTGACGTTGGCGAACAGTCGAACCCTCTTTGATCATCTCAGATTCGGACATTCGTCTCGAATCCTGGTTCGCATAGACAACCTGACCGTCTTCGGGAGCCTTTATTTTGCAATTAGCCGATTGCTGACGATATCTGTTCTCCCGACTCAAGTTGATGTTATAAGAGTTCTTATCCGAATCAACCTTTGCGCGCGCCGTCTCAATATCGGACATTAACGACGTTATCTGTTTTTCGCTGGTGTACTTCAACAATTTCATTTTTTTCAGGTTCGTGACGGCAAGAGAGTTCTTCGCGCTCTCCTCCGCAACTTTGTCTATTTCGTATTGAAGTTCCGTCGAATAGTCGAGATTCAAAAGACGCTCCGTAAAACGCGTAATATCTGATTTCTGCTTACGCGTCTGCTCCGCTTCAAAAATTGAGTTTTCGTACTCTTTCCAACTTTCTTCAAACGTTCCTTCCACATATTCTTCGAGAGAAATCTCAGCGGAACGCAACGTCGCGCGAGAAGCGTTCAACGTCGCGCGAGAAGCGTTGGTCGTTACAACCTGAGAGTCCAGTTTTTCGTCGACATCCGAAGAATCGAGTTCCACAAGAAGTTCGCCTTTCTTGACGTCGGAGCCTTCTGGAATCAAATATATAACGGTCGCCGATCCTTCCACCTGGGACGCCACGTCCGTGTTCTTCGCGCTCTCCGCGCTTCCCTTCCCATTAACCTCATGAACAAACGTGCCTCTCTCCGCAGTCGCGAAAATTCACTTGATTGGACGCTCTCGCGTGATTGACGCGCCAATACACGCCGCCACCCGCAACCGCGATAATCGCTAACAATAACAGGATAACGCCCGCTACGCCTCCGCGTCTGCGCGACTTAGAAAGACGAGCTTTCCGAATAATTTCCGTATGCTTATTCATAATACTCTTTGTCGAAAAATGGGTTTACGCGGTATGGGTAAAGCGAGGTCGCTTTCCAATAGAAAGCCCAACATAAACGTTTACTCTCGATGGAACGAAACCCGAAGTTCAGATCAAATCGAAATCGTCGTATGCGCGACGCCCAAAACTCCGAGTAAAATCGTAAAACTCTACGTCGATCCGTCAAGGTTGCAAAGCCCCGTTTCACTGAATATCGAACAAAAATGACTTCTCCTTTTCGTTTTGTTGACTCAATCATAACAATCGTCACCACTGGAATAATCATTCTCCGTTCGAGTTCTTAACCGTCGCTGTCGACGCGCGTGGAGGCAAACCGTCTGCAACGATCTTATCGATATTAGCGGAACGCCTATAAACAAAATTAAAACTAATTAAAACGTTCGGCGATTCCGATTGATGAGTATTCAAGGGGGCTTTGTCTGCGTAAGGTAGAGATGGAAGGCGCGCAACAGCCGCTCGGTCGAAGTCGCCTATGTTGTTAGACCTTCCCAATTGCTAGTATGTTCCGCTTTCCGTACGTTAAGGCGGGACGATTGAAAGCGCCTCGCCCCAAAACGAAAAACAAAACATACGGCATTAAGGACACACGTTATGAGTAGTCGCAAAACCGTTTTAAAGTCGTTCGATAACGTCGCGCTCCTTATCGCGGCGGTTCTGTTGGGACTGTTTTCATTTTCCGAGATTGTATACGCGCAAAACAGAGAATGGACGATTGGAAGAGATTTTACCTATTCTTTTGTCGATAGTCCCCTCTTCAAAGAGGAAAATATTCCCCAAGCGCCCGTAATTTCCCAAATCACAGTCAAAGGTCCGTACATTTACGCCTGCGCGGACGATAGAAACGTCTAT
>CAMZEO010000295.1 GCA_947305735.1 uncultured Planctomycetales bacterium
TCGCGGCGCATTTTTCTTCCTGTTCGAGTAACGAAGGCATAAGGATTTTTTTGGAACGCGTTCTTTTTACCTAAACTGTTTTCGCTTCCTTCAAACTGATCGCGCATATTTCCTGAAGAAACGAGGACGTCGCCGTTTAAACGCCTTAATTCCGCTTTTTGCAAAATAATCGGACGCGACTTAATCGTCCAAGTTTTGAAAGCGTCTATGGCGGCGACGCCTAAATGAACAATTCGTTCTTTTGCTCCTTTTCCAACGCATCGACAACAAGCTCGATCCAGCCATACGTCTTCCATTTTTAGATTAACGATTTCAGACGCCCTGCAACCAGTGGCGTAGCATAATTCCAAAATAGCGCGATCGCGAATCCACATTTCGTCGACGTCTTCGCGCGGTTCGACAAGAAGTCTCGATATTTGACCGGGAGTTAGGACAATTGGCAAACGTTCCCAAAGTTTTTGACTGCCAAGCAACTCCGCCAAATTCCGCTGGAAAACGCCTTGTCCCTGCAGAAAACGGAAGAACACGCGCAACGACGTCAAGTGTCGCGCGACGGATGACGGCGACAATTGCGATTCTTTCAAAAAAAACGCGTATTCCGATAGATCTTGCACTGTTAATTCTGTTATGGAACGAGTTCCAAGCCAACGGTAGAATTTTATAAGATCCGCTCGATATGCAAAACAAGTATTCGGGGAAAGACGTCGTTCGTTGGCGACATATTCTAAAAAGTTCCTTAACCAGGATTGTTGGGAATCCGCCAGGGTTGCCGTGTGCGGAACGAGTCGTCGTCGAGGTGGCAAGGCGTTTCTCCTGTATTATCTTATTTGAAGTGAAACTCGTAGGATGGTTGAGACGCTCTTCCGTCAACGACGATTGAATTGGGCTTCAGTTTGACGAATGCAAACGCGTTGGGGCGCGCTTCAATTATTCCCTTGAAAGTAATATGGGCGACGTTCTTTCGCACCCCGTAGGAACCTTCGTGTAAGTGACCTGCCAGATATCCTTTGACGCAAGCATACTTGTCGAGTATGTCGAGTATTTGTTTTCCGTTCCAAGTCGATACTCGAAGATTGAAGTAATAGACGCCCACGTCGAACAATGACGCCAATCTGGTTCTTTTACTGTCAAGCGTTTTAGAATTGGCAAATAGTGGAAAATGGGAGCAAACAAGAACCTTTTCCTTTTGTTTAACGGCAAGTTTCAAACGGTTTTCGAGCCATTGAAGCTGTCTGGTCGAAACGGAACCGTTCCACTCGGCAGGCAAATCGCCGTTCGCCAGCTTCCAACGTTTCCGTTCTTCTTCCGCTTTTTCTCTTTCTTCTTTCGTTTCCGCCGCATAGACGCTGATTTCGTTTCCGTTAAGAACTATAAAGCGCCAGACATTTGATTTATCTTCGGGATCGTCGACTACGAAGTCATAATAACCCGGTTTTTTCAAGCCAAAATCAGCGTATAGTTTTGGTTTATTTTCGTCGGCGACCAGAAAATCGTGATTTCCTAAAACGTGTTTCCAGCGCACTCCCGCGCGTTCGGCGACGAAAAAAAGTTCCTTCATTGCCAGATGATTTGTCCAGTCTGATTGAGAAGAGTCGCCAAGTTGCAACGTAAAAGGAACCTTTTCAACAGCGATTTCTCCGGTCGCGCTAAGAAATTTTGAAAACGATTCGCGATAAGTTCTTGCGCCGAGACTGTCAAGATTGCCATACTGCACGTCGGTCATTACAGCAAATTGAATCATCTTCGATTTCTCCTGAATACCAGAAAAAAGCTCGCGTCGTTCGAGTCGGCGCGAGCTTATTGATCTAACGCTGAAAGGTTAGATTTTAATAAGGATACTGATTTGACGAGTCATAGTTGTTGTAACTGACCCTGTTCCCGGAGCTTTCCAAGTCGTAGTCGCCGTTGGCGTCTCTGTACACGCCAATTTCGTCTCTGCCGTCGCCGTCCCAGTCGCCCGCCACCGGTTGATCGCCGGCGCGACCAAGATAGACAGTTTTGGAATCGCTGTGATCGCCGCCACTATAGTCAACCTTCCACTTGCCATCTACAAAGTAGCCTACCGTATCGACTCCATCGCCGTTCCAGTCGCCGGCGACGGGGATAATAGACCTGGGATCGTCTTCATCATCGACAAACTTAAGGATTTCATCTTCTTGATCCAGTTTACCGTTTCCGTTCATGTCCAAATAACATCTGCCGTTGCGGTAGACGCCGATTTCAGCGATACCGTCGCCATTCCAGTCTCCGGTAATCGCCTTGTCGCCGTCTCGTCCGTATTCGAAAACGTGGTCGATAATATCGTATCGAGTCACAGCGTCCCTCACAATAAAACGACTGACAAGTTTGGGAGCGATTCTTTCAGCCTCAAGAGCGCTTTCCCTGGTCGGCACGTTCTCTGATGGTTTGTCGAACAAATACGGGGCGCCGTTTATTGTTGTCGACAATACGTCTGAGGGAAGTCCTTTTTCTACTCTGATAAGGTACTCGTCTTGATCCCATCGAGGACCAAAGACCCCAATATCGGTTTTGCCATCGCCGTCCCAATCGCCGGTAACCGGTTGATCTTTCTCATGCTGTGTTTCAATAGCCGCCAAAATGTCGGAAGAATCCCACTTTCCGTCGCCGTTTCGATCGATGACCCACGCGCCGTCCACGAAAAGACCAACATAATCCTTGCCTTCGGCAGACCAATCTCCGACAACCGCCTTCGCGCCTTTCTTTCCAAATCTAAATATTTTACGTTTGCTTGTGTCGTCAAGACTAAGCGCTAGCTGCCACTCTCCTTCGTCGGTAGAGAGAACAACGTCTTCAAGGCTCGCGTCCATAAAACGAACCCCCTCAAAACGGACCTCTCCGGCGTTTACTCCTTGCGCTTTCTCGTACAACGCGACCAAATCGTTTTCAGGGGTGATTTCACCTCGGAATCCAGAAGTTATACCCGCGACTCTTTCGCTCCTCGGAAAGGCGCTGTTGATTGTGCTAAGGTGCCAAGCGTAGCTTTCGACAAAGCCCCCGCCTCCGTATAAAGTGGTCATGCTTCCGGGGATATATGGCTGTTTGAAAATATACGGGAAATTTGTCGGCGCCGCGCCCCAAAGATTGTTTGGAACATTTACGTTTCTTGTGGACGTCCCTCCGTCGGGAATATTCCGTTCTGGTTCCGGTTTGAGCTCGCCAAAGTTATAGTCGACGCCTTCGTCGCCAGGTTTAACTTTTACGTTGAAGAATACGTCGTTTTCCTTTTCCCCGCCAAGACTTCCTACGGAATCCTTTCCGTCGTTATAGCCCGCCGGCTGTGTTTCTACCAGACGGTATATCTTACCTGGCTGCAAGTTGTCAAATATATAATGCCCAGCATAATCTGCGCGTACTTCTCTACCTGTTTCCTTGTATTGACTAGTACTCTCGTCGAGTATCCAAAGAGTAACGGTCGTGTTGGGAATACCAGGTTCGCCCGCTTCTTTGATCCCGTTGTCGTTCAGATCTTCATAAACGTATCCGCTTATTGACGCAGGTTTTAATTCGCCAAAATCGTAATGAATTCCCTTGCCGTTATTGGGCATCAGAATGTCTATGATTTCGTCGTTATTAACTTGTCTGCCGACTCTTTTTCCCAAAATGGTTCCGACGGAGTCTTGACCGTCGTAGTATTGCGTTGGTTGAGTTTCCCTGACGATATACGTGATCTTGGGAGTTAAGTTGCTGAATTCGTAATAACCGTTATCGTCTGTTTGTTGCGAGCCAACAAGAGTTGCCAGACCGTCGTTGCCAACCGCGTAAAGTTGAACGAGCACGTCTTTAATACCGGCTTCTCCATCTTCCTTAATGCCGTTGTCGTTGTCGTCCTCGTAGACAAAACCGCTTAAAGTTCCGACAGGAAGCAACTCGCCAAAATTGTATTGCTTCCCGTGTTGATTCCAGAGAACGCGAATGGAATCGATAAAGTCGCTTTCGGCAATATTGCCTCCGAGGGATCCGACCGAGTCCTTCCCGTCGTTCCAGTCCGTCGGCTGTATTTCTTTGACGGCGTAAGTTTGATTAATATCCAGATTGTCAAACTTATAGAATCCGCGAGCATCCGTGGTCGTTTTGCTTACATACTCATACTTTTCGCCGTTTAATCGGTACAGTTTGACCGTTACGTTGGCGATTGGATCTTCATTCGCGTCAAAGTTACCGTCGTCATTGGAGTCATGATAAACATAACCGGAGATTGAACCAAGCTTCAGTTCCCCAAAGTCGTACTTTACGCCGTGATCGTTCCACTGAACGTCGATGGAACGTATTTCATCATTGACGACTACCTCCCCTCCGAGCGTTCCGATATGTTCTTTACCGTCCGCATATCCGTTCGGTTGTTCCAACTCCCTAACCGCGTATTGACGCGATATATCAAGATTGTCAAAACGGTAGGAACCGTCTGAATCGGTAGTTGTCTCTTTGATATAGTCGTAATCGACTCCATTCCATAGGTAGAGTCCTATCCTTACGTTGCCAATACCCGCTTCGTCGGCGTCAAATATTCCGTTGTCGTTACGATCTTCAAAGACATTGCCTTCGATTGAACCGAGCTTTAACTCGCCAAAATTGTATTCGACGCCTTGCTGATTCCAACCAACCTTGACGTCGTAGAAGTAGTCGTTGGTTTTAAGACCTCCA
>CAMZEO010000296.1 GCA_947305735.1 uncultured Planctomycetales bacterium
GCGGATGGCTTCGGCCAGTGCCGCTTCCGCCTTGTCGGGTGCTTTCCGGCAGGCGGTGATGGTGATGCTTACGGCCGGTGCGTTTTCCGGTTCCTCATCGTCCGGCCGCCAGCTGTCGATCAGCCACATCAGGTCGTTCTGATCCTCGTCGCCGTAGCTTTCCTTCAGCCGGTAGGTCATATCATACTGGCCCATCTCCAGACTCCTTTCCGCCGGCGGGTCAGCCCGCCCGGCAGTGAAAGCGTACCAGAAGACAGGGAACAAAAGGACGGGAAATACTTGAATGAAAGTAGAGATGTTTTTATTGCGGGAAGAAGGCGGAAATACTCCTATCCCCAAACTGTTCTTTACCTATTTGGTTTATCTGCGCGGTTTCCAGAGAAGCTTTTTCAGATATTGATAACATTCGAGTGTCCGTTGACGTGGAACTTGTCGGAAGTTCTGATAATACGTCTGATTTAAAAGTCGATTCCGCCGCTTATATGACCTTGAAGCGAGACTCGGACGGCCGTGGCGACAGTAGCGTAAAGAAACAGATCGCGTTTCTTGTTCAAGACGAAAAGCAAGGAGAGAAACGTTTTCTCGGCGATGCTTTCGCAAGACGTCCCATTTCTTCCTGCGGGTTCGCGCAACTGGGTAATCCCGGCGTTTCTCGTTCAAAGAGCGCGCGTAAAAAAGCCGCGTCCTTATGGACAGTTGACGAATCCCGAAGGCAAATCGAGACGAATAGGGTTCAGAATTCAGATGCTGTGGACGATTTGCTGAATAAGACTTCTTCAGAACCTCATTTGTCTCCAATGACTCCATCCTATTGCGATGTTGTCGAGGGAACGGAAGGATTGATCGCGCAATATAACGTTCCAAGATTGGTCGAGGTTTCTGATAAAGTTTCCGGCAACGCATCCAACGTCGTTTCTTTTAATCGGAAGAACGATCGTCTTTTTTCTGCGGAAGCCGCCCCGCTTATTCCGTCTCCAAAAGGAAAAGGGATAATACGTCAAGTTAATTCATTAGAAAAAGGGACTACTAGGCAGGACTCCGTAGATTGTCTTTGTACGTTTGAATTACGATCGATTTTCGTCCATATATGGCTGCCCCGAACATACGTTTCTCGAGCAATTTTAACGTGTTTAGGACAAAACGCTTCTAAAGAGACGTTTGACAATAATTCCGACGATACTCGTGAAACATTGGAAAAACTAATACTAGAGGAGACTAAAAGAGACGCTATCTCAATATTTCGACCTACGGGCGAGCGACTAGGATGGACTGAAGACACGCTTGAAGATTCCTTTGTGGTCGACATTTATTCGGACGCCGGCTCGACGGACAATCAGTCAACAGGATCCCAAGCAGTTCGCGCGCGCGCTAAGTTTGGTTCAATGTCGACGTTCGACCGTCTTGGTTTTCATTACGAGAATGAAATAGAAGGTGAAAACGACCCCGATTTTCAGACCTGGTTCGCCCCTCTAGGAGGTCAAGAAGAGAGCTCCAATAATAACGGCGATATCAGGTCGAGCGTCGATAACAACCGGCATGGCGCTATTGCAGATACGTCAGGGAAGATCGCAGAATTCTCCGACGCAAACGGAGATGGTAACAAAGAAGCTCGAGAATACGGGAAAGAATCTAACGCAAAAATTGATTCTTTTACGAAAGCGCTTTTAGACGGCGCTTGGTTTAAACAGAAGAAACAAGACCTTGCTATTTTGGTCGCGATTCTTTTTGGTTTTGTCATCTTGGGAGGATCAACGCGAGTTTTGTTTTTTAGGAAAAGAAAGAGACGCGTTGTCGAAAACGACTCAAAAAAAGAAGAAATCTCCAATGCGGCGAAAGCAAATGGTAGAGGAAAAAGTAACGATTCTTCTTTTCACCCTCGAGGGCGCCTTATCGATTTTTCCGAGTTAGAGGACGATGAAAACGAGGCCGAATTAGAAACTGAATTAGGACGTTTGGCATTTGGAACCATTAGAAAGCACAAAGGGGGAACTGACGAGAAAAGCGTCGGTTCAAAAGACGATCTTGGAGAGTTTTCCAATAAACGTCGCGAAGCGTTGGAATTTATTTCTCGTTACCCTGAGCGCGCCGCCGCTTCTTTGCAGAATTGGGTAAAAGGTTCCAATTTATAAGGTCTTTTGCCTTTCCATCGTCGATTAACAGTTGCCAATGCCAATATTTAACGATACCAAAGACACCTCCTTACATGAAGGAGCGAGAAAGGCGGCTCTTCTCCTTTCAATTCTTGATCCCGACGTCGTAGAGAAATTGTTGGAGTTATTTGAACCGAGAGTAGTCGACGCTATCGTGGAAGAGGCGAAGCGAGTTAAAGTTGAACAAACATCGTTGGACGAGGTAGAGGAGATTGTTAATGAATTTTTGACGTCGTTTGGCGTTGACGATCGCGAGCTGGCTTCCGCTTTACTTGACGAAGCTAAGCGAACGATGCATGAACGTTCACTGAACGGAGTTAGCGACAACGGCGTGTTTAACAGTGAAAACGACTCGAAAGAACAAATTCCAGTTTCCTCGCTTGACGTTTTTGACCCAAACAAGATTGTCGACGCGTTGCGAGGCGAACGCCCAACGATTATTTCGGGCGTTCTTTCGCTTGTTTCTCAGCAGCGTAGAAGTAAGATTTTGAGACAGTTAGAAATTGACGTTTCAAAAACGTATAACGATAGTCTTTTAGCCGCCATAAAACGATCCTTTTCCCGTTTGGTTCCAACTTCCTCTATGAAAACGCTTGAGAGCTTGTTCTT
Source organism: uncultured Planctomycetales bacterium (assembly GCA_947305735.1). GTDB lineage: Bacteria > Planctomycetota > Planctomycetia > Pirellulales > Thermoguttaceae > RUG369. The sequence goes on from CAMZEO010000296.1 coordinate 2,760, forward strand.
CGAACATATGTTAGAGAAATGAGTAACGAAGATAAATACATTTTGAACAATTCTGGATATAGGCGAACTCCCGACGTTGTTGACACGCCCGGAGTGTCGCAATATTCGTTAGAGGAAGAATGTGTTTCTCGAACCGTAGACGAGCTTGAGCAAGGAAAAAACGAGTATTTACAAAAAGTTCGTCATGAAGCTTTGCGTATCGTAGAAGACGCTCGAAAGGAAGTAAATTCATTTAAAAAGGAAACTGAGACCGAGTTGCGCAAAGAATTAGCTTCGCTCGAAAAACGTTCTGCGGATTTGGAAAAAGCAAGGAAAACACTTGAGGAAGACCTGAACGAGCTCGAAGAACGACGGAACTCATTAGAAATAGAAAACTTTGAAAAAGCGAAGGCTGACGGTTACAATCAAGGACTGGTTGACGGGAGAAACGAAGGGTACAAACAGGGAATTAAAATAGCCAATGAAGAGTTGGAAGCGCGAGTTTCGCAAGTTGCGGCAAGTAAAGTTCAAGAAACGAGCGACGCTCTCCTGGAGCCTTTAAGAGCGCTGATACATGAAATGAAGAGCGCTCGACAATCTCTTCTTAAAAATTGGGAAGAGAATATCATGCAAATCTCCGCCGCAATTGCCTATCAAACAATCCTTCGGGAACCAACGATTATGAAGGAGGCGCCTCTTGAGTTATTGCGAGAAGCTCTGGAATTGGCGATGAATTGCGCGTCTTTAAAAATCAGGATGAACCCGAACGACGTAAAGGAACTAAGCAATCAAATTCGGGTTGTGCTCGAAGAGACTGGAAATATAGCAAAATCAGAAGTTGTGGCGGATCCAAAAATTACCCGCGGAGGTTGTTTGGTAGAAACTACCCTTGGAATTGTCGACGAACGTTTAGAATCACGACTTGAGCGTATTGTCGCCGAATTATCCGAGTGATTCTAATTGGCTAATTGTAAAAAGGAACTAGTTACCTTGAATTCTTCGGTCTTCCTGAGCAATATAGTTGAACAGATCCAAAGTATTGCGCCAGCTCGCATTGTTGGAAGCGTTGTTCGGACGGAGGGAACGACGATTTCCGCAGTGGGGTTTCCCGCCCCGATCGGCGCGATTGCGAAAGTTGAGCGGAGGGATGAATCGGAGGAATTATTGGCGGAAGTTATTGGTTTTCGCGATAATTTGACGTTGCTTTATTCTTATTCCGACCTTACCGGCGTTCGACGCGGCGCCAAAATCGAGTTGACTAAAACAACGCCGTGGCTTGCAACCGGCGACGAACTTTTGGGGCGCGTTGTCGACGCGTTTGGGCGTACTATAGATTCCGGATCCGCTCCTGTTCTCACTTCTCGAGTTCGATATGATCGAAAACCGCCCGAGCCTTGCGCGAGGCCAAGGATTGAAACGCCTCTTTCAACCGGAGTACGCGCAATAGACGCTCTTTTGACTTGCGGACAAGGACAACGTATTGGCGTTTTTGCAGGATCGGGCGTAGGAAAAAGCGTTACTCTTGGCATGATGACGCGTTATACTGACGCGGACATTGTGGTTGTCGGACTTATCGGGGAACGAGGGCGAGAAGTTAATGATTTTATAGAGAGAGAGTTGGGGATTGAGGGGCGCAAAAAAAGCGTCGTCGTTGTTTCTACTTCAAGCGAACCTCCGCTCATGCGCGTCCGCGCCGCATACGCCGCTATTTCTATTGCCGAGTATTTTAGAGACCAGGGTAAGAACGTGCTTTTTCTTATGGATTCTCTAACAAGATTTGCCATGGCTCAGCGTGAAATAGGTTTAGCAGCAGGCGAGCCGCCCACATCTCGCGGGTATACGCCCAGCGTTTTTGCATTGCTTCCACGTCTTGTTGAAAGAGCGGGGCGAA
>CAMZEO010000297.1 GCA_947305735.1 uncultured Planctomycetales bacterium
GCGCGCAAAGAGCTCCCGTAACGCCTCTTTCGCCGGAAACAATGTTGTCGGCGATATTTCCTTTGATAGCGTTCATTTTTGGTTTGACGGCCGTAACCAACTCAGAGACGGCGATCGTGTTCGACGTTCCGTCCGTTATCGACGACATATTTCGAAAGACGGAATTGTTGCGATACATATAGCCGCCGCCGAAAAAGCCGCGCTTATTCGATTCGGTGTTCATTAAGGCGTAAAGAACGTCGCCGTTGGAACCGCAATAGTTCGATCGCAACATTGCGTTGTAATGCGAAGGTTTTTTACCGTTCGTGTCTGAAGGGCAAACTTCGTAATCGATCGTCCCTTTTTGAAAGCAAGGGATTTGCGCGCTGTGCATTGGCAACGCTCCGCTTGAAGACCGATTCGAGAGAACGTCTTGCCAACGGGCTGTCTGCTCCATAAAGGGCAAAAGCGCGACGTGAAAACTAAGCGCGGTCGTATTTCCAACTCCGCCGGCGCGTTGCGTTGGAAACGCGCCGTTGACGTCGTGGTAATTTTGCAATCCGAGACCGAATTGCTTGAGATTGTTCGTGCATTGCATACGTCGGGCGGCTTCGCGAGCCGCTTGAACGGCTGGGAGGAGAAGCCCTATCAAAATCCCGATAATAGCGATGACGACTAAAAGTTCAACGAGAGTGAAGCCGTTACGGCCTCCCACCCCCACCCCAGCTTAACATGTTTCGCATTTCTAGACCTTTCTGATAGCTAGAAGGCGTAGCTCGCCGGAGCTGCCGCTGATGGCGACGGATAATACTCGCACATTTGTGCAAAAAGACGATTACTGTCTACAATGATAATAATCTTTTGGAACGGCGTCAAGCTTCGAGAGATAATTTTTCATTTTTGGCGGCATATTTTTAATCGCGGTAGTAGCGAATCATACGAGTTCGTTTCTTTGTCCTTTGTAACGCGGATAAATTCGCTGTTTATAAGAGGTTGACACGGTAAACGACAAAGAAAATACTATTTGCATGTTTCAATAAGAGCGAACTTCCCGTGCAAAATGGGAGGATCTAATGTCGCGTCATTTTTAACGTTGTCAACTTTAAAAAAGAAAACGGCGGACGCCGCGGGACGACCGCCGAAAGAATGAAAGGCAAAAGGCTACCCGACGAAATTATTCTTCAATAGCGATTTTGAAGAGCGTGACGCTCAGCGGAGAGAGCGTCGTTCCGTCGGCGACATTGCCGATTGACGATTTGACGATATCGATCTTTTGTTCCGAATCGGGATCGTTGAACGCCATGGGATCGTCGTTGGCGATTTCAAAACGTTCGCCGGAATTCGCGAGTTTGAGATCGACGTCAAAAGAAAACTTGACTGTTTCGCGCGTCGGGTTAACGACGGCGACTGTGAGGAATTTTCCGTCGGCGGTTGTTGCGGCGGCGACGCTGTAGGGGCGTTTCGCCTCGACCTTGAGCGGGATTTCTCCGTACTTGTTGCGATAGAGTTTCAGAACAAGACCCGTCGTTTCAAATTGCGCGTTGGTCGCGGAAGTTTTAATACAGCCGATAACGTTGACCGTTTGCGCGTAGTTGGCCATTGCGAAAATATCGCTGTTGCGATAGTACTCGTGAAGACCGGCGGCAATTCCCAGACCGTCTTTGACGAAATATCTCGTTCCAAGTTCGCCGAAGACGTGCGGACCGTACCAATAGTTCCATTCGTCCATAGCGATACGAATATCCTTGCCTTGAAGTTCGGGGAATTCTTCTCGGTATTTACGATGCGCGGCGGCGATGCGACGGATATTATTGGGGACCTGATCGACGTGTTCGACGATATTGTCGCGCGTTTGGACGTAGAAGTGTTCGCTGATCCAGTCCATGTGGTCGGCGCATTGGCGCATAATGAGTTCGTCCCAGGCTCCTACGGCTCCGACGGAAATAAGGGTCAGGTTCGGATCGAATTCGCGAAACGCGTCGACGAAAGCGTTGTTTTTAAGCGCGTATTTGTCGGTCGACATGTGTCCGATTTGCCAGTCGCCGTACATTTCGTTTCCAATGCACCAATGTTTGACGCCGTAAGGTTCCGCATGTCCGTTAGCGGCGCGAATTTTTCCGAACGGCGAGTCGGCGGCGCCGTTGGCGTATTCAAGTTCTTCAATCGCGGACGTTACTTCGCCGGAACCCGTGTTGACCGCGACGTCGGGATTCGTTCCGAGGTATTGGCAGAAGAACATAAATTCGTCGAATCCGAAATCGTTGTGTTCAATTCCCTGCCAGGCGGGGTTCTTACGAGGAGGACGGCGATCGCGCGGACCAATACCGTCTTTCCAGTTGTAACCGCTCACGAAGTTGCCGCCCGGCCAACGATAGATCGGCGCGTTGAGTTCCTTGAGAGCGTGTCGGCGCGCATGCCGTTGATATTGTCGGCGGGCATAAGAGACGCGGTTCCCAGACGAGCGACGCCTTTGCCCTGAAACAACACGGCGAACGATCCTTTTTCGGTCGGCTCGATCAAACCGTCGGCGACGAATATAAACGCGTATTTGCAATAACCGTCGTCCGCTTTTTCAACGGCTTCTCCAAGCGGAATTTCAGTGAATCGCTTGCCGTTGTCGAAGAGGAAACGAACGGAAATTTTCTGACCTTCCGACGTCTTCGCCCAGACGTAGCCGACGTACTGTTTGCCGTTGACAAAAGATATTCCTTCTTGCTCGACGCCGAAAGCCCAGTCGTTTTGGCTCGTCCATTTCGGGGAAGCTTTTCCAACAAAAGCGCCTTCCTGGGCGTGTTCAAATTGCGCGTTTCCAAGGAGTTCCCAAGGATAGACGGCTGGAGCGTCGTGGAATTTTCGATCCTGGAGCATTTCCGACCAGATTCCGCCGTAAATGCAACGTCCAAGATGTTCGATGAATTGTCCGTAAATGAACGGAGAGATCGGTTCGCCTTTTTGAGCCGCGTCGATTTTAGCGACAAGGACGTCTTGAGAGAACGTCGGCGTCGTAAATAGACCGACAAGCGCCGAAACGGCTAACGATAGCGTTAGAAGGTAATTAGTTTTTTTCATAAAACGAGTTCCTGCGTTTAGGGGACTGCCGTATTTGAAGCCGACGGCGAAGTCGCGTCCGTTGAAAACGTTGCGGACGCGAAACGGTCGTCGACGGTTATGTTAAAGGCTTTTCGTCGATTTAATTTCCAAAAAGTTCTTCGCGAGCGTCTTCATAAATTGTTCTCGCGCCGAAGATACCGCCCGCCATTGCGCTCGGTTTGCCTTGGAATCGAACGCGAACGACCGATTTTTTATCCGGGTTGGGAATAGCGTAACATTCTTCGAAGAATTTGCCGGGGCTGTCGCGATCAAGCCGCCGTTCGGCGACTTTTTGTCCGTCGACAAGTATGTCGAAGACGCGATTTCCAGTTTCGTCGCCCCAGTAGGTAATTACAAGAGAGCAGGGTTTTTCCGGATCGACTTTCATGTCGAATTCAAAGAAACCTCCGTCGCGCGCGTCTCTCCATTTTCGACCCATATGCATGCCGTTCGCCGATTTTTCGCCGTTAAAACTAACGTCTCGCTCCGATTGCATTTCTCCCGGCTGAAAAAACTGCAACGTCGCTTCGGCGAGTTTTGCGCGCCGCTCTCGAGCGGTCTCATATTCTTTTTGTTTTTCTTTCCACGAGGCTTCGGTGAAGAAATCAAAATAGACTAAATATCGTTCTTTCGCCGCGTAAAACGGAACAAGAGAAACGTCGTTGGGAACAGTTTTTGTAAGCGCGGCTTTTTCGGGCGTTTCGAAGAACGAACGTTTTTTATCGACGGCGGCGTCGTCGACAAGATCGCTTGGTTCGCGCGAGTCGGAAACGACGACCGGAAGAACGATCGCGTCGGAAGCCGCTTCGTTTGATTTGACGTCAAATTGAGTCGCGAGTGGCGCGTTGATAGGACCGACGTCCCCCGCGTAAAGAACAGGCCCTCGGAAGAAAGCGGCGACGTTGGGATTGTCGGGCGTCGGCTCGACGATCCAGTCGGCGAGGAAGGGTAGTTGTCTGCCGGTTTGACCTTTTGACCACCGAGCGCCAAGATCGTAGTATCCACCGTCGACGCTCGCGTTTTCGTCGTCGACGCGACAGTTGTTCGGAACGCGGACTTTAACGTCGAGCGCGACGTCGTCTTTTGCGTCGACGATTAAAGAACCGTCGGCGTTAAGCGTTACGACGACGCTTTTTTCAGCCCAGTCGAGCGTCGAAGGAATGAGAAGATTGACGTATAATACGTCGGTTCCGTTTTCGAGCGTCTTATGATAATAGATTTCGCCGTTGTATTGCGAATGGTTTTCCATGCCCGTGCCGTGACAGCAAGTCCAATGCGTTTCGCGCGTCGAATACGTTCGGAATCCGCCCGGCGTGAGCGGGACGTAATAGGTATAGAGGCGATTAGGGTCGTCGGTTTTGTCTATTGAAGACAGGATATGATTGTAGAGCGCGCGTTCAAAGTAATTGACATACTCGACGTCGCCCGACTGCAAATAGAGTTTTTGCGTCAATTTGAGCATGTTGTACGTGTTGCACGTCTCGCATGACGAATCGCTGAAACGCGCGCTTAAGACGCCGGGAGCCCCGAAATGTTCGCCGTTGGAAT
>CAMZEO010000298.1 GCA_947305735.1 uncultured Planctomycetales bacterium
GACGTAAGAAAAAAACCCGATTCGATTTCTCAGTGTTTTCGCGACAATCGCTTAGGCGCTGAACTTGCGATGCAAAGCAATCTCTTGGGGGATTTGGGCTTTAGTTTTTTCGACCACGATCCGCTTGATTCGCAAAATATTAATCCCATTCTGGTTGGCGAAGGCGGTTGCGTCGAAATTGAGACAAAGAGCGGCATAAAGATTGTTTTAATCTTCGGCAAAAATATTGACGAACAGCGCGTATGTTTGGCTTACGCGTCTTTTGACCGTGAAGCTTTAACTAAGTCAACCAACGATGAAGAGGAAGTAAACTTTTTAGCTCCAGAGTCTGAAAAGAAGTCTAAATTGAAGAATCAACGATTAGCAGACTGGTTTTATTTGATACCTGAAAAAGACTATCAAAACATTCATTCTCGTTTTAGTGAAACGATATCTCGGAATTAGTTGCGTTTGGATTTTTTCCTTCCAATTGTAGGCACGATATGGCGCAAACAACACTTCCAAATCACGTATTGATTTCGATCAATCCAAAAGCAGGACGCAAATCTCCTAAAATTCGAGCTGAACGTCTAAAAATAGCCTTGGAAAAAAGAGGGTACGGGGTCGAATTACACACTGATCTCGACGAAGTCTCACGCCGCGCCAACGAGCTCTTTGAAGTCCAACGTCTTCGAGCGTTAGTAGGAGTCGGCGGAGACGGAACGGCTGCTGAATTGACCAATAGAACGCAACCGGGGCTTCCGATAACGCTTCTTCCCTCGGGCACGGCAAATCTGATTGCCAAGTATTTAAAATTGCCGTTCAATCCTGAAAAATCTGCGGAAATGATCGAAACAGGGCTGACGATATCCTTTGACGCAGGTAAAGCGAATGGTCGTTTGTTCCTTGTTATGGTAAGCGTTGGCGTAGACGCCGACGTTGTTCGACTGGTACATTCCGAACGTGAAGAAAGTTATCGAAATCACACTAAAAGGGGCGCCCACATTAGTTATCTGTCCTACATCAATCCGATAATACAATCAATAAAGACTTATAAGTATCCTCAAATTCACGCGTCCGTTTTCGCGGACTCCAATTCAGATATTTCCCATTCCGTCATAGGCAAGTGGTCTTTTGTGTTTAATCTCCCTAGATACGGTTGGGGACTTCCGCTGGTTCCTGGGTGCGTAGGCGTTGATAAGAAGCTTGATTACTGTATTTTTCAGGGAGGAAAGCTGACTTCCGCCCTTTTTGAAGTCGCTTGCGCTCAGTTGGGGAGTATACACCGTTTTCTTCCAAACGCGAAGTTAGGACAAGGAGTACGTTTCCAAATAACAAGCTCGGTCAATTCTTCTGACGATTCTCCTATTCCATATCAATTAGACGGTGATCCGGGAGGTTTCCTTCCCTTGGAAATAGAAACGATCCCTAATCGCTTCACCGCGTTAGCTCCTCAGAAAATTGTTAAAAAACTCGAACGAAAACGAATTCAATGAATACCTCTGACTTTTTTGCAAAGACCAGACGAAAGCTAGAAAAAATCAGATCCTAGCAACACGATTCCAAATTACGACGCGGCTACTGCGCGACGTCGATTTCACTTTAACGAGTTCGCTGACTTTATCAGGTTGTTATATGTCGTTTTTAGAAAAGCTATTTGGTAAAAAGAGGCTGGATTATACAAAACGTTTCGAGCTACTAAAAGCCGCTATCTCAGGCACTATGTCGGAGTTTTATATGGCTCGAGACCGTGAAACAGGCAAAATTGTCGGGCTTAAGATACTTGATCGTGAAAAGACGCGTCAAGTGGAGGAACGCTATAAGGGAATGAAAGGCGTCTGCAAACCTCGCGAAGGTGAAATTGCCATCCAATTTAAACATCCCTACATAGTTGATACGTTTGAAGAAGGGCTTACAACCGACGGCGAACAATATCTTGTTATGGAATACCTTGAAGGAACAGGTCTCAACAACATATTGATGATTAAACAGGATATGTTGGCAGGAGCCAGACTTCACTACATTCGCCAATGCGCTGAAGCTCTTCAGGTAGTCCACAAAGCGGGATTCATTCACCGCGATTATTGTCCTCGTAATCTGTTATTTACAGGGGATGGAACGGTATTAAAACTAACCGATTTTGGTCTTTCACTTCCCAACCGTCCCCCATTCACAGATCCGGGCAATAGAACCGGGACTCCCAACTACATGGCTCCCGAGCTTGTGCGTCGCCGGGCGACCAACGAACGCGTCGATATCTTCTCATTTGGCGTGACAATGTATGAACTATGCACGCGCGAGCTTCCTTGGCCTCGCGGAACCAACGGGCTTGCTGCAATGACTCACGATCAACCGCCGACGCCAATCCAAACGTATCGCCCCTCAATTGATCCGACGCTTGGAAAGGCGATTCATTGGTGTATAAAGGGCGATCCTCGCGATCGTTGCCCCTCTATGGGAGACTTTTTGAGAGTGATCGAAAAAGTTAAATACGAGGATGTTATCGATTAGCGTTTTTTGCCCTGAGAAGTCTCCTTGGTCACGCGGCGTAACGGAGACTTCTCGCGTAATCTTCCAGTGATTATCATTCTTCAAACAATCGCGCCAACGCGGCGGCGAAAAGTTCCATTCCAAACGCGTTAGGGTGATTGATGTTGTTAGTCATCAACGTGTTGTAGGGAATTCCAGAACGCCAAAGTTTGCCATAAAGATTGGGCGTGTCTGCGAAAGGAATATTGTTTGCAACGCTAAATTTACGCAATCCTTTTACGAGCGGTCTCGGGTCGTCGTCGACGTCTCGTTCAGAATTCAAGCCCATCCAGTCGGGACGAACATAGTGAGGACCAAGGATAATCCATTCTATATTGTTCGCGCTAAAATCGGCTTTCATTTCGCCATATCTCTTCGAAACCGTTTCTTCAGTCATATACGCGTCATTAACAAATTCAGAAACGATAAGATCAGGTTTCAGGTCAAGCACTTTCTCCTTATAATTCTTGGGACTGCCGGAAGGTTCGTTCCGGTATGAATCGCTGCTTCGACCACCCCAAGCCTCAGTCAAAAGGGTTATTTTGGCGTTGGGAAACATCGCCCGTAATCGTTCGACAAACTTAACCTGCCAACGTTGATCATCCGGTAAAAAACCACACGCTGTGACACTATCCCCCCACGCTAGAACACGAATCTCCTCCCCAGAGGTCAATTTTGCCCAAGTGTTAGGCAAAAACTTTTTCGCGGCGCCTACTGTCGAAACGCTAGGAACGTCGAGTCCTCCATTTTCGGCATAATAACGATCGACGTTTTCAACAAACGCCTTTGCGTCAAGAGAATCTTGTTCATCGGAAAAAACCTCATCGACGGGAAAAACCGAATCGTCGCCCAATTTTTCCGCGCGTCCCGTAAGGTAGACGTTGCCCAAACGTTTTTGTCCTTCGTTCAGAATCGGCGGTTCAGGAGACAAAACTGTTGATTTTCCACAGACCAAGAAAACGTTCCCTTGATCGTCGGCAACAATCGAGTCAATCCTCGATTCAATGCAACGATAACTAACTAGAACGATTCCGTTGGGCGAGATTTTCCCGCCTTCCAGACGTCCCAAAGCGCCGGAAGAATCTTCAAATTCATAGTCTTTGCCGCGTTCTAACGTTTCTCCGCTCGACTCCAATCTGACGACGACGGACTCCGGTTCAAGCGCGCCAAACACGGCGCACTCACAGGCGTTAACGGCTCGTAAAACCCGTCCTCGTCCCCAAGGGCTGGCCGTTGGATTATAGATAGGTAACTTTTCGTACTTTTCGTCGACGACAATTTTCCAAACAGGGGGCGCGACGTCTAACCTAAAAGTTTTACCATTAAAGGTCGTTTCGACTTGAAAATCGCCTGAAAGCCTTATCTGCGGAGCGGAAGCGTCGACGACTGAATTGCCCAGACTCAGAAACAAAGCGAAAAGCGCGGATATACAAGCGCGCTTTTTTAAAAAGCTCAAAAATGTCATCGTAATAATCCTCATTTACGATTAAAGGCGTTGTCGGAATAATGACAACGCCTTATACATCAAAATACAAGTCGCCGCATTATTCCAGAAAGGTAAGTTTGAAAGCAAGACGACTCTAGCAACTCTACGTTTAATCAGGGTCTTTCGCCAATTTACGCAAGGCCTCTATACCTCTTTCGACAGTCTCGACACTCGCCGCGTAAGAAAGACGGAAGTTTGTGTCTTGGCGGCTAAAAACGTTACCCGGTATAACAAGCAACTTGTATTTTGTAATTGCCTTCTCAACGAATTGGGTGGCAGTCCCCCAAGGAGCCTTCGGGAACATATAGAACGCCCCTTGCGGATTACCAAGTTCGTAAAGATCTGAAAGTCCGTCGACGAGCATATCTCTCTTTTTGCGGTATGCTTCAAAGTAGGAAGACATATCTGCTTCAAGACCTTTAAGAGCGGCAAGCTGACCAACGTGAGGCGCACATACGAAAGTATATTGCTGGAATTTAATCATTGTCTGGATCATTTCCGAAGGACCGTGCGCAAATCCAACGCGCCATCCGGGCATGCCATGGGATTTGCTGAACCCGTCAAGTACAAGGACTTGTGAATTAAACTCGGCGGGAGAGTAGAACTCTCCAT
>CAMZEO010000299.1 GCA_947305735.1 uncultured Planctomycetales bacterium
CTGACATATCGACGCCAGAACGCAAGGGCGCTCCCATTTTCGTTTTTCATCTTTTGCGTCAATTCTCAACGAACAAGTTCTGAACTTAAAGATCTTTTGAAGAACAATAATTGCGCTACGCAGATGACCGCCGCTCAAAAAAGGACCATATAAGCGAACGCGGGAGCTTTTAGGCGATCTGGTAGCCTCAACGCGTGGAAAATCGTCGCGTATCGTCACCTGAAGATATGGAAAACTTTTATCGTCTTTAAGTTCACGATTGTATTTGGGTTGAACGTCTTTAATCAAACGAGCTTCCATAAGGAGCGCGTCTATTTCGCTATCGGCGGGAATGTAGTCGACGTCCCGTATTTCACGAACGAGGGGACCGACGCGTTGATCGTCAATGGCGTCGCGACGAAAATAACTGCCGACTCTGTTGCGGAGCCGTTTCGCTTTTCCGATATAGATAACGCGTCCTTGTCCGTCCTTCATAAGATATACGCCTGGTTCCATAGGGAACTCTTTGACTTTTTCAGCCGCTTTTCTATATCCGTTGATAATCGTCGCGTAATCTTCATCGCTTGGAACTACGAAATTGGAAGGAGCGGATGATTCATATTGGGGCGGAGCGAGATTGACGTCGTCGAAAATTGATACGTTGAAATCTCGGTCTGAGTCTTTTCCGACTGGCGAATCACAAGTCGTAGCAGGATGGTAAAAAACGCGTTCTCCATCAGGACGTTCGTAATAAAGCGGTATTTTCTGGTTCTTGATCGAACAAGGCGAAGAAACATTATCGTCGTTTGACTCTTTATTAAAACGAGCTCCGGGATCGCATTTTTCGTTGTCGATTGGTAATGGCGACATTAGGGTGAAACCAAAAGTGGGAGTATGGACGCTTTATACGTTGTGAACGATTCTCAAAAGTTTCTAAAGCGCATCGAAACTTCTACGACACATTATAGAGCAGAGGACGCAAACGTCAAAAAGGGACGTTCTTCACAATGCGACGATCTGAAATCGTTAGAGTTGTTTAGAAATCAGCATCTGGTTCCGCAAGTAAGTTGACTTTTGACATTCTTCCGGGAATTTCACGAACAAATTTTGGAACTGCATAACCGGGTAAACGTTCCGAGATTTCACGTACTAATTTCAATCCCTTTTGCACTGACGTTTCAAAATGAGCCGCGCCTTGCACGCGATCGAGCTGGTGCAAATAATATGGAACAACGCCGCAGTTTGCTAGTTTACCAAATAATTCCACAAGGACGTCGGTCGTATCATTGACGCCCTTAAGTAGCGTTGTTTGAGATGTTAACACATACCCGCGTTTACGAATGTCCAATAGGGCTTTCGCGACGTGTTGGTTGATTTCATTGGGGGAATTGACATGAACGACCATATATAAAATCGGGGGGAAAGTGTCGCCTGAAAAAGCAATATCTCCGTATGAAGGGAATTGTTCGTCGATTCGATCCGGAACTAGTATCGGAACGCGCGAATGGAATCGCACCCTCTTAACAGTTCGTAAAGATCTGATATATTCAAGTAGCGACTTTAGTCGGTTGTTAGAAAGCGTAAGCGGATCGCCGCCGCTGAAGACGACCTCGTTGACGTTTGGGTTCAATCGAACGGAATGGAAAATATGCTCGAGATACGTTTCGATTGGCGACCTTCGGGAATTGTCGGCTTCTTTTGATTTTTCGATATAGCCTGTCGGAATTGGAAAGAGCGGTTGAACGCGGGCGTGTCGTCGGAAGCAAAAACGGCAATGCGCCGCGCATGCGTTTGAACTGAAAACTAAGACGCGTCCCTCGTACTTTTGCAAAAGGCATTGATTTTCTTTTTGCGAACGGTTTGGGGATAATGAGCTATTGTCAACTAAATTTTCGCATAGGGGATCGCGAACAAATCCTTCTTTTTCCACAAGTTCCTGTCGAGAGGGAAGAAATTGTCTCAGTACAGGGTCGTCTGGATTGCCTTTTTCAATGCGATCTAGGACAGATTCAGGGAGTAGGAGAGGGAAGTCGCGCGCGGCTTCCTCAGAGTAGTTTGTCGATTCCCTTGATAAACCGAGACGTTCGCAGAGTTCGCCAATATCAACGATAAATCGGGTGTGTAGCGTCTTTGCTAATTTAGACGACATTTTGTTTTGACCTGCGCGTTAAAACTGAACGAGGAGATATAACTTGAACCGTTTGTTTTGCCGCATTTTTTTATTGTTCAAGCAATTAACTTCGGCTTATTTTTTAGTTTGCGGTTGGCTCCGCTTTACCGAGCTCAATATATTAAATAACGAATCCGTTTGCAACGTTAAAAGTTTAGGGAATTTTAAATGTCAACCTTCAATACTAGCGAATTCCGTAAGGGTCTTAAAGTCCAGATTGACGGCAACCCCTTTATTATGATCGAGTGTAATTTTGTCAAACCAGGAAAAGGACAAGCTCTCTACAAGTGTAAACTACGAGATTTAAACAGGGGCACCGTATTGGAGAGAACCTACAAAAACGGCGATGAACTCGAAGCTGCGGACATCCATGAAACAGACGTTACTTTCATGTACGCTATGGGCGATACATTCTATTTTATGGAGAAGGAAACGTACGAGCAATACGAGTTGGATAAGGAGAAGATTGACGACGCTTGGAAATATCTTCTTCCTGAAGTCGAATGCAAAATGCTTCTTTACAACGACGCTCCGATAGGGATCACGCCTCCCCCTCACGTTACGTTGAGAGTCGAGTATACCGAGCCTGCCGTTCGCGGCAATACGGCAACAAACGTTACTAAGCCCGCCACATTGGAAACTGGCGCCGAAATTATTGTGCCTAACTTCGTTGAGACTGGCGAACTAATTAAGGTCGACACTCGCACCAACGAATACGTTGAACGTGTTAAAGGTTAGTTTTTTCTGAAATACTTGTTCTTCAGATTTGATTTTTCCTTATTTTGAGATGATTTGTGTCGGCTCGTTTTTTGCTAACGGGTCGACTTTTGTTATGTTCTTCCACTGAATATCCTTTGCGAGAGAACGAGCGACGCATCCGATGACGAGCGCTGAAGATATTTCTTATTTCGTTTTTGATATTGAAAGCGTTCCTGATTCCGCGTTGGTTTCTTTGGTCAGAACCGCCGGTGAAATGCCGCCAATCGAAGCCCTGAAGGAGTACCAAGCCGAGCTTGTTGAAAAAAAGGGAACAGATTTTGTTCCCTATGCGTTTCACGTTCCTGTTTCCTTGGCTCTTGCAAAAGTTTGTTCCGATTATTCTTTGAAGGATCTCATCGTTTTGAAGATAGAAGACGGCGGGGCGAAGAATATATGCGAACGTTTTTGGAGCGGTTGGAAGTATTATGGTCATCCTCAGTTGGTAACGTTTAACGGAAGGGGTTTTGATATTCCCCTATTGGAACTGACCGCCTTTAGATACGGACTTCCGGTAGCCGAATGGTTTGACGATCAAAAACCTTCATTTTTGCAATGTCGTAATCGTTATTCCAGCGCTCATTTTGATTTATACGACTTTCTAACTAATTTTGGGGCAACTTCAATCGTAGGCGGTTTGAATCTTGTTGCGAAATTACTTCGTAAGTCCGGGAAAATTGGAACGAAGGGCGATATGGTTCAAGAACTAATGGAAGACGGGCGACTTAACGATATCCATAGCTATTGTCGGTGCGACGTTCTGGATACATACTTTGTCTTTCTGAGATCTTCAGTGGTGCGCGGAAAGATTTCAAAAGAACGTGAAGATGAACTGATTGAACAAACTCGTCTTTTTTTAGAAGAGCATATTGAAGAGACTCCGATTTATGGAGAGTACCTTGATGCTTGGAAATATGTCGAAAGTTTTTTGGACGCCAACGACGATATCTCTAGACTAGATTTGCATTTTGTCAAATAAGCGCTTACAATAAAGAGCGGAATATTCTGCAGGATAATCTTTAACTCGCGAAAGCGGCTATACGCCGTCAGCCTCGCCCTTTGTTATTCTTTTTGTTTCGAGGTTTTGTTGAATAAATTTTTGAAAAAACGCGCAAAAATACGTATCTTTACTTCGTATACGTTTGCTAAAGGATACCGTCAAATCAAGCATCGCGACGTATAAAGATGAAAGTTGTTCGCAATTGAGCGCAATACAACGAATCGTTGGTTAATCGCGGTAGCTTTACATTCTGGTTCCGCAGCGACGTTTTGAAGTTGTGGAATCATGATAATCACAATTATCGACGCGGTTGTCCTTTCATTTACAGCGACACAGCCGTTGAAATATTGCCTTAGTTCGCAGGGTTTTCCACTTAACCTATCGAAAAACCGAGAAGGCTTTGGACGCGACGCCTTTTCGGCGCTTGAAGTTCACGAAGCGCGTATCCTTGATGATTCGTCCATTTGCAAAAGTTCAAAAACATTGGAAGTCTCCCTTAAAGTGCGCAATAAGCTCGGACTTCTCAATGTCGTCGTTGACAGCGCGGGTTTAAAGGTTTATGGAGAGGACGAATTGAAGGTAAAACGCGGATAGGCAAGCGTCGAACCAGGCGTAAACTTCGCGTTATGCTCGACGCTAACTCCCACGGGTCGTCTCCGCTGAAACGACCGCGAACAGCGTAGACGACGCTTCCGTCGTT
>CAMZEO010000300.1 GCA_947305735.1 uncultured Planctomycetales bacterium
AAGAGGTTTTCCTTCGCAAACAAGATCTTGGAACTGAGATCCGCCCTTGTTAGATGTTTTAACAAGAATGAACAAACCTCCCCCTCTATTGTTTGCCACGTCTACGAAGGGGGTCAGACTATCGTCTCCAAGATACGGACTAACGGTTAATGCGTCCGCCCCCCAAGGACTGGTTCCAGATGGACCGATTAATCCGTTTGCATACGCTGTGGCCGTAGAACCAATATCGTTGCGTTTGGCGTCGAGGATAACAAGCAGTCCTTTTGACGAGGCGAACCTGATGACGTTTGCAAGACATTGCATACCCTGCGTCCCATACCGTTCAAAAAAGGCCGCCTGAGGTTTGATTGCGGGAACGAGCGGAGAAACAATGTCGACGACGATGTTACAGAATGTTTCGAAGACGTCGGCGACGTCTTTTAAATTCGTTTCCGACTTCCCTTTTTTAAGGTTATTCGGAATCTGTGCCCATCGCGGGTCAAGACCAACAAGAACCGGAGTTTTCTTTTGACGAATCTGATTGGTCAAGCGATCTGAAAAAGGAGTCAAGGCGTCTTTTCCTTTCATGTGTTACGAAATATTCAGTTTGAAAAAACTACGGGGCGTCAAACGCTTTGTCTTGCACGTATTCGGAAGTTTGCCTTTTTTTTACCCCAAGCAAATCAGATTTTTCCTCTTGGTTATTCATACTGTCCCAGTTTATCACGTCGAGTAAAGAGACTTTTTCTTCCTCCGAATTTTCTTGTTCACTCGCGCGTCGGGAGTTCGTTGGGGAGGTAATCTTGTTCTTGCCGTCGTCGCCGATGACCAGAAGTTCCTCGAGTTCGCGCCATTTTTCGTTGTTTTCCCGTCCCGGCGAAAGTACTAGATGGTTTTCCGCCACCCATTGAATTACGGAAAGATCAAACTGTTTGGGGTAATAACGTTTTACTCTTTCAACCGCTAACCTTCCATGAACCTCAGCTTGGTCTACGTCGCCCATATTTGCGAGAAAATCTTGGACTCCCATCGCGCAATGACCTAAAAATGCGGCGACAACGTAGAACATAACCGTCGTGCTCATGTGTTTATAATCGATGAGTTTCAAGGCTGTTCCAAAAGAGCTTTTAACTCGTATGATTTGAAAACGCTTTTTCCTACGATAGTTTTTGCTTCGATTACCATTACTTCCATATCTTTTCGAAGAATTATCGTTATAAAAATCATACGCGCTGTTTGAACTATGATAGCGGTTATTCGAGTTTCCCCGGTCTAGGACGCTGAAGCTGTTTATTTCGTCAAGCGTCAGATGTATTAGGACTCCGAGCGCGATCGACGCCGACTTAAAAAGACGTAATTGCGTCGTGCCCGAAGAAAGGATAAAAATGAGTTCGGCGGCTATAACCGCAAAAGGAGTGCTGTGAAACATTCCCCGATGAACGGTAAGTTTCTTGACAACGCCCCCTATAACGTATACGATGAAGAAATAGACGGCCGCGCATGTTGTCACCACTCCTTCCGGTTCCAGATTAAAGTCTCGGAGGCGACTCGCCAAAAGGAGAACACAGGTCCCAGAAATCGTCGTGATACATCGTTTATAGGCTCTGCTCGTGTCGCTGTCGATGTCGGGAAGGACGCCTCCAAGCGCGCATAAGACCCCGCCAAATACGGCTTGAGGAATGGAAACGTCGTAAAATAATTTTGCAAAGCAACCTAGTCCGGCGCCTGCGGCAGAACTCCAGGTGATATGCGTCTGATAACCGGGCATAAACGCGCGCCTTTAAATCTTGCAGGGCTTTTGAAATGAGGCTACTGGCTTAATTTACATTTGGAACGTTTGACTCAAACTCATCGTCTAAAACAGCGTCGATAGGGTTGACGTTCTTCGTGAATATACACATTTTGAAGAAACCAGACAATAGGAACGTTTTTCGATATCGGATATAACGGTAATTATTTTTAAATTTGTTTTTATTACCTTTCTCATGACGTCGATGATATGATCAAGGTCGGATGTTCGATGGTATAAAAAGGCGGTAAAGAAAGAATTTCCATGGATAGTATGAATCCCTTTGATATCGTCGTATTAGCGATTCTTGTTCTTTCCGTTTTTTGGGGTGGGATGAGGGGCGTTATCTCTCAAATTGCGACGATTGCTTCATGGGGGCTTAGTTGGCTCATTTCCGCTCGATATTACACAGTTTTCGCAACATTTTTACCTTCTTCTGAAACTGGTAATACGATCGTTGCGCCGATTGTTGTATTTGTCGTCTCCGCGATTGCGATAGGGATAGCTTTCCGATTCTTCAAGAGAATGGTTTCTTTGGCGGGGCTTAAAGAATTTGATCGTCAAGCGGGCGCGCTTTTTGGAGCGCTTAAAGGAGCCCTTTTGTGTTTGCTGATTACTTTTTTTGCAGTGATTGTTAGCGATAAAACGCGTGATTTTGTGAACAATTCAAAAAGCGGTCCTTTCTTTGTGTCGCTAATTGGTCAAGTTCAGAGTTTTTTTCCCGAATCCAAATTAAAGGACAAATTTGTAGAAATTTCCGTACTGAACAAAGAAGAAAGGGAGCAATCTAACTCCCTAGAGGCTCAAGTTGATAGCCTTAAAGATTATTTAAAAACCCGAGTCCTTTCACAGAATGCCGCCGAGATTGTCGAAGAAGTCGAATCTGAAGCTACTGACGACAACATTCGAACCAACCGGAGTTTTTCATCCTTTATCTCAAATATGAAGAAAGTTCCCAATTTGGTCAGATCGGTTGCGCAGGATGGGTCAACGTTTGAAGAGGCGAGGAATAAAATAGCTTCTTGGGGAACGTCAGAAGTTTCCGACCGTTCATTTACCGCAATCGAAGAGTTTGAAGAATCTATGTCGAAAGATTCTTCCAGTTATGATTCGTCCGAAGCGTCTCGTAGAGTGGACGCTTTTGACTCGTTTGTAACCTCCGCAACTCGCTTGGGAAGCGCTAACTCCGGATTCGATTCAGAGTTACTCGAGGATTATGATCGGAGAAGAGCGAATGAAGCAGACTATTCAAACGCGACCGTCTATCCTGGCGGAGGCGACGATTATTCCAGAGAAGACGGGCGCTTTTTATCGACCTTGTCTTCGTTAGAAGTGCAAGGAATTAATTCGACGCGGGGTTCGGACGGCTCGTTGTCCGACGGGGACATGACCGTTTTTCAATCGAGTGAGAACAGTCGCGGCAATTCGGAAGGTCGAGCCGTCGCCTCTAGAAATCGCCGCCGACACTCGCGAACGGCGTCAAGCATTCGATTGCGTTCGTATCAATACTCGCCGTCTGGAACAGACTACTGATTTATGCGACGTTTTTCTTGCGAAAATGCATCTTATTTTGTTCTATTGTTGTTGGTTGGTCAATTCCGCGTTTTTTGTCCCCAGTCCATAGACGTCGGTGGTAAAAGGCTCCGTCTCTAAAAAAAGTTCTTCCACGAATGGTTCTCCCCGCAGGTAAATCCACTTGCTCCACGGCGCGTACAACGGCGCCCGTACTGTTGTTTTTTGTTTGGTAGAAAAATCTACGAATGTTAGTTCGCGGGCGTGGAGGGCGATCGCGCGTTCGCGCCCGTCTTCATACTGACGTCCAAAAGGAACGGTTGAACCATATAGTTCGTCGCCAAGTAACGGGAAACCGCGAGAAGAACACTGAAGTCTTATTTGATGGGTTCTTCCCGTTTCAAGTTGAATTTCCAGCCAAGTGGCGTTCTTAAAACGACCGAGCGAGCGAAAATGAAGAATTGCTTCTCGCGCGTCAGGATGAATGGGCGGAATCAATTCTGCTTCGGCGCGTCCCGGAATTTTTCGCATATAGTCGCGCCATGTTCCTTCGTCTTCTGGAACGAGACCGCTAACCAGAGCCCAATACTTTTTAGACACGCTTCTTTCTTCAAATTGTTCGGATAGTTTTTTTGCGGCGCGAGCGTGTTTCGCGAAAACGAGAACTCCAGAAGCGGGACGATCAAGCCGATGGGGAAGACCCAGATACCTTTTTCCCGAGCGGTTTTCGCGTTGATTCATAAAATCTTTGACTCGGGTTTCAATGGAATCAATCCCTACTGGCGCCTGCGTAAGTATCCCGGGTTGTTTATTGATAATAATCGTAGGACCAACTTCGTAAAGGATATGAAATCTTGGTTTGACGTTAGGATTAGGCCACGACGTATTGTCAGATACTAAGCTTGGATTGCTGGCGAGATTGATAATGTCTGGATCGTTATGCGTCATTAGTTTTAAACGTCCCGTGTTGAAGATTAGTTAAACCGCCGTCCGCTTGCTGATGAAAACGTTTCAATTCTAACCTTTTTTGGAGAGACGTCGACTAACGACATTGATTCAAGATGCAATAAGAAACAGAAAAATAATAATCCCCCCTTGTTAAAAAAAGAAAGAGTCCTATAATCACGATACAGTTTGAGGAGGATACGCGAACGGTTAGCAGTCTGACTCGAAATCAGATGCCGGGCAACCGGTTGAGGGTTCGAATCCCTTGTCCTCCGCTTTGCTTTTGAGCGAAGAAAAAATTCGATGAAAACTCTTTCAAAGTTTAGCTTTGGAAGAGTTTTTTTTTGAATGAAACGCGTTGTTGAAT
>CAMZEO010000301.1 GCA_947305735.1 uncultured Planctomycetales bacterium
AACGATCGGAATAGTTCGCGCAACGACCAAAATAGGTCTCGTCAATCTTTCGTACAACATGAGGAGGTTTGTAACAATAAGGTTGAATAAAAACGAACAAGAGAAAGAAAAACAATTGACAAAAACAATGAGCGAGGCGGCGCTATGCTAATAAGCTGAATAGACGTTCAAAAACTCGTAGAAATAACCGAATTTACATCGGATTCTTTACAAATTCTTCAATGTTGGAACAAGTTTTTTGTCTTTTTTGAGTTAAATCTCCGTTGATCTCTTAAAAAATTTCCCTCCGAAATTTTTAAGGAGGGAATGAGAGGGTTTTGGGGACTTCCCAAAGGAGTTATTTGGATTGAAAAACACAGCGTTTCACAGAACGCCATTAAACGTCTTAACGTTCCAAGCGACGCAAAAACACTGGAAGATTTTATAATTCTTCTTGCGTTTGGTTTAGAATTTAACGTCTATTCCAGAGATAAGAGTTATTTTGTTTCGCCTTGGGTTGCAGGCGAATTGGACGAGTTTGGAATCGTTTCGCCGTCGGAAAAAATTCTCTACGAGACAGACGATCTTGACGACCTCGGCGAAAACGCGCGATCTCTTTGTTTCGGAGCTTCGCGCCGATCTGGAACGACTCTTCAACTGTTTGCCGAAAGGTTCCCCGGCGCGAATTATCGCCAAGATCATGACGACGTCGGCAAAATCCGCGTTCGAGAGAATCCTGTTCAACGCCGCATTCCCGCTTGAACGCGGTTGTTATAAAATCCGCGTTCAAACCGATCGATCGAGGTCTTTCGGGAGTTTGGCAAACGCCGAATCAGAGCGTATTAGGCGCGACGGAGACTTCGCGAAAACACAATCTCCACCTGCTCGACGGGGATTATCGACGCGCGGCGTTTCCGACGGCGCGAGAAAAACAGGTCGGTAAATCGGTTGAAACGGGCGTTAAATTGTTTAAAATAGTTGTTCAAGCGGATAAGCGCGGACGTCGCGAAAAGGCGGATGAAACGCTATTTTTAAGAATAATCGAAAGAAGCGAAAACGGCGGAGCGTTTATTGAATAAAGAAAGGAAAACCATATAATCGGAAGAAATTGAAGCTTTGACCGACGCGGTCGACTTCGCCGTTGCGCATGAAATTCGTTATTTTGAAGTTGTTTAAACGTGAGGAGAACTTTGTTTCCGTTTTTAGCTTAGCGCCGCCTCCACTTGTTGTTATTATTTCGATCCATTGAAAAAAAATAACGTCGAAATGCCTTTAAGAAATTTTTATTTTTGTGTTTTTGTCATTATCATTTCCCTCTTTATATCTAGTAAAACGTCGTTAAAAAACCAGATAGCGCGCCAAGTCGCGATTCAACTCGAAAAGCGTTGTCTTGAGGAACCTAGTCCGGAGCGACTTTTTCAAGGCGCGCTCGCGGGGCTCGCGTCTGCCGCCGACAACGCTCCATACACCGAGTACCTGCCGCCGCAAGATAAAAAAGAATATATGAGAGATATTCAGGGGCAGTATGCGGGAGTCGGTCTTGGCAACTTCATAAAAGACGATTTGTCAGGCGAATATTATTTCATCCCTTTTCACAACTCGCCTGCCGCAAAGGCTGGCTTAAAATTTGGCGATCGAATAGTGTCTGTCGACAGTCAAGAAGTCGCGAAGCTTTCAATTGTGGAATTGACCGGCTTATTACGCGGAAAAGAAAATACTACCGTTACCGTTAGAATCAGACCAAGAACGTCCGTTTCCGATGGCGTATCCGCAACACAACCGTCCGAACAATCGGATTCTTTAGAAACGGTTAATGTCCCCCTTCAAGAAACGTCGCCCCAAGATAATAAAAACGAGCCGTATGATGTTACGATAACTCGCGGAATCATCCAACGCGAGGTTGTCACGGGCGATCGACTTGGTTTGGACGGCAACTGGATTTATACGCTAAAAGATCTTCCTGAAATCGGTTACATACGCGTCGAGGAGTTTACCGACGTTACTGGAAAAAAAACGATCGAAGCTCTTGATCGTCTGGAACGATCTGGAATTTCTCGAGTCATCTTGGATTTCAGGGGAAATCCGGGCGGTTTCCTGCCCGATGCGGTCGCGATTTGCAACGAACTTCTTTCCAGCGGTTCTCCTATCGTTGAAACAAGAAATAGGAAGGGCGTTAAAAATCGTTACGTCGCTCGAAAATATCCGAGAAAGCGTTTTAACGTCGCGGCGCTTATAGACGGCGACAGCGCGAGCGCGTCGGAAATAGTGTCTTCGGCGCTGCAAGACGCCGGAGTTGCGATTGTCGTTGGAACAAGATCGTATGGTAAGGGCACTATTCAAGAAATAATTGAACTTCCGTGCGATTTGGGAATACTGCGCATGACGACGGCGTCCTTTTGGAGACCTTCCGGCGCCCCGATAAATCGTTCAAAAAACGCCTCTGCTGAAGATCAATGGGGCGTTGTCCCCAATCCGGGCTACGAAGAGCCCGTTTCCCTTATTCAGCGGTTCTATACGTCGTGGGTTCGACAGGTTCGCGTTTTGGAACCTGAGTGCAAAGAATTAAACGCCAACGCGTTGGCGTTTATGACTCAACAGACAAACTTAAAGTTAAAAGATTATTTAGAGGAAAGGGGAATTAAGAAGTTTGAAACCGCCGCCGAACTAGGCTTAGATATTTCAATGATCAATTTAGACGATAAGAATTCGGGAGAAGTCGACGATCCGGATTCTTCCGACGAGAATTCGTC
Source organism: uncultured Planctomycetales bacterium (assembly GCA_947305735.1). Lineage (GTDB taxonomy): Bacteria > Planctomycetota > Planctomycetia > Pirellulales > Thermoguttaceae > RUG369. Next base: position 2,730 of record CAMZEO010000301.1, read on the forward strand.
TCAATTCGTCGCTTTCAAGCCAAAAGGGCGAGCCCCGTATTTTGATCCCCAGCTTGACAGAGCCGTCGACTATCTCTCCTCTGTCGACAGCCTGACCGACCAGTCTTCCAACGCTACCAAGGACGCTCTTGAAGTTAAATCAAAATCAAGAAGCGATCTTCTCTGAATCAAAAAGCGTCAAGTGGAAAAACTCCGCGCTTGACGCTTTTCTTCTCGCGTTTTATTCGTTTTTTCACAGAATACTTTCAGTCTGAAGGTTATTCCATCTTCAAAAAAAAGTTCTATTCTTTTGGATTCTTGGGGGTGACGATTGTCGTGCCGCCGCCTCGGAGGGAAAGATCAAACGGTTTATTGTCAACCCAGGTTCCTCCCGTGAAATCAGGAAAATCAATCGGCTGCGAACCATGCGTTACCGACCACAGACTCAAAGGAGTAACCGCGCTCCACGTTGCGCCGTCGTAAACGGAAATGTTGAGAGGAAGACCGTTATGAAGCGAATCAATTAACTGGTAATCGCAGATAAAATCCATGCCTCCGTGTCCGCCGAACTTTACGGCGTTTTCCGCCAGGAATTTGGTCAACTCAGGCGTGTCCTCCTTGACGGCTTCCATTTCCTCGTCGGAAAGCGGCGCGTTGTGATCCAGGTAAATGCGCGACGGTTCGGGATATTTCTGCACAAATCCTTTTGTGCCGCTCAACATATGAATACGCGAATACGGTCGAGGAGAAGTGCGATCGTATTGAATCTGAATGACTTTGCCGTTTTGGGTTTTGACGAGCGAAGTGTTCATATTACCGGTAAATTCAACGCCCTCAAACTGTTTGTGGTATTCGCTGCCTCTGGCTAAAATCTCCTCAAACGCCTTTCCGCATACAAAATCGTCAGTTTCAACCGAGGTTAAGAAGAGGGGACGGTCGCCTGCATTAATACGCATCGCTTGACAAACGGGACCAAATCCATGCGTGGGATAGCGGTTTCCTTTATTGCATGCGCCGACGGCAAACCGGTAATAGCCGCCTTTCTTACTTAGAGGCGGCATAGGTTCTTCAAAAATCGTCTCCGCCGGGAAATAATGAATGTAGGCGCCTTCTCCATAGACAAGTTCGCCAAAAAGCCCTTTGAGGGCCATATTAATCGTCAATGATTCGAAGAAATCGAAACAGCAGTTTTCTAAGATACCGCAATATTTTCTCGTTTTTTCAGACGTTTCAACAAGCCGCCAACAATCGGCGAGCGTATATCCAAGAGGCACTTCGCACGCGGCGTGCTTCCCGGCTTCCATAACCGCGCAAGCCATTTCGGAATGAAGATATTGGGGGGTCGTTACGTAAATCAAATCGAGATCGTCGCGCTCGATAAGATCGCGCCAACTATTTTCGTCGCGGTAATACTCTGCAGGCGCCGGATAATCTATGCTGTTAAGATATTGTCGGGCGCGTTCGATCGGGTACTCGTAACAATCGGCGATTGCCCGTACTTCAACGCCTTCAAATTGCGTCAAACGTTGCATTGAAGCAAGTCCGCGATTTCCCATGCCGATATACCCGACGCGAATATTGGAAATCGCGGGAGCGGCGTAACTCTTCATGTTGAAGATAGACCTATGATCTTTCATAATCAATTTCGTTTCTTCAACATCGTCGCGCAAGTTCTTTTCACTGCCGTAAACAGCGGCGGCGGCAACCATTGCGGGAAGTCCCGCAAGCCCCTTCAAGAAAGATCTTCTGGAATTAAACACGTTTCACCACCTCGTAAAAAAGTATCGATGAAAACAGGACGCTCTAAAAAACGATTAAACGACTCCGTCGTCGACTACTGCCGTTTGTTCATCGTTTTCCTGGTTATACTGTTCG
>CAMZEO010000302.1 GCA_947305735.1 uncultured Planctomycetales bacterium
TCTGGATTGAACCAACGTTCGATAAAAGAAGTTTACCCTTGAGATATATCGCAGAGGAAAAAAATGGACAACAGTAATAGCAACGTCGGCGACTATTTTATGAACGACTTCTGGAAGAAGCGCGACGATTGGAGGGTTAAAAACAATATTGCCCCCGAAAGAATCAAACTTTTTCACGTTTCGTCAAACGAATGGCCAATCGAGTCGATCAAAGACATTCAACTACTTCTCTCCCACAATTGGGAATTTTGGGTTAGTTTTCGAGGAGACGAGTTTTTCATTACAGGGAACCCTGATAAGTTTTCAGTAAACGACGCTTGGTGGTCCGGAGAAACAATCTTTGAAACAGCTGATCTTGACGACTTTGGAAAAAACGCCAAGATCGGCCACAACGAAGACGAGTGTTTCTTAAAGGACGTTATTGGCGAACTGGAGTTCTAAACCAAACTCAATCAACGCAGTGAAAATGCCGGGGTGGTTCAGACTGTTCCGGCGCTTTTGTTCGGCGCGTTGTTTACGTCGACCGCGTTCGTCGGTTGCGCAGCGCGGCTGCTTGCCGCGCTTGCGTCGTCGGCTGACGTCGCGTGCAATATGCGGCGAACCAATTAGCCGACGTCAATTTTAAAAAGGGTGTGAAAATGGCGTTGGTAACAAAACGAAAAAGAAAAAACGGAGTCGCTTTTTTAATCGAGTTATTGTTGAACGGTCGAAAGAAGTCGCTTTTTCATCCGAGGGAGTACGACGAAAAGGACGAGCGGCAAATAGCCGACGCCGTTTCGCGCGTATGCGACGCGTTCGAGATGGGCGGACAATTGATCGACAGACGTTCGCGTGGCTCTCGGAGGCGCAGGAAACGCTCGTGAAACGCTTCGAACGGGCTGGACTCGTGGAACCGTCGGAACGTGTAACGCTGGGCGAACTTGTCGAACGTTATTTCGACGCGGAAGATCGGCGTCTAAAACCGGGATCATCCGCGTGAAGCGCCGAGCGGTCGAAGTCTTGTTTGGCGAGATCAATAAAGAGACGCCGCAGGGAAAACTCACGGTCGCAAAAATGCGCGACGCGTTCGACCGTATCCGCGACGAGTACGCGCCTGCGTCGTACAAGCACGCGGCGCGAACGATCAAGCGCGTGTTCGCCTGGGCGATCGAAAACGAGATTGTCGAGAAAAACCCGATGACCGCCGTCCATTGGCGGACTGCAAAAACAAAGAGCGCCAAGTATTTCATAGATCGCAAGACGTTCGCGAAGATTCTGGACGCGGCGCCGTCGCTTGAATTGCGAACGCTCCTGGCGTTTTGGCGGCCTCAGACGTTCCGAGGCGTTCCTTATCGATTGGCGCGACGTGAACTTCCCCGACGGACGGCTGATCGTTCGCAGCCAGAAAACAGAGCGACACAAAGGCAAAGGCATCCGCGTCGTTCCGTTGTTTCCGGAACTTTGAGCGGAGCTCGAAAGATTGTTCGACAGCTTGCCGGAAGGATCGTCGCCGCGCGTGATAGCGACGATCGAGCCGTCCACCGTAAAATACTCCTTCGAGCGTATTTTGTTTAACGCCGGCGTTCAGATATGGCCGCGATTGATCCAGAATCTTCGTTCGAATCAATCGAAATCTATCGGGAATTCGGCGCGATCGCCGAGTCCGAGTGAGTTGACCACGCCGTCGACGTCGCGCGGAATCACTATCCCCACCTGCTGGACGACGACTACCGGCGCGCGGCGTTTCCGTCGGAGGAAGAATCGGTCGGTTTTTCGGTCGATAAAATAGAGTTAAATAGACCAAACGCGTTATACGCGCAAAAACGCACTGAGAAAACTCAAACGAGTCGAGTTTTTACGAGGAAAAACAGAGAAGCGCGAAAACGTTTTTCAAGAAATAATAGAAAAATGCTCAACGAGGATGATTTAAACCTGTTTTAAAAGAACCTCAAATAAACGACGGATGGATATGAACAAATAAATGCTGGCGGATTCTCTTCGATCAAAGAAACCTTAGCACATTGTTGACGCTAAGTTCAACGAAGGCAGGCAAGTACTTCGCACTCGAAATAAGAGTCGCAAAAACTCCAAGATTTGCGCTCCCTCGAACAGCCCAACCGCTAAATCTGAAGTAGAACCAATGAAAAAGAGTCGCGCTATTCTATTGGCATCGACTCCCATAACCAATCAACTATTGTCGAGTTTCACATAAACATGATTTCGCGAACTTCCGGATTCGAGACGGTTACAACAAAGCGTTCAATGATATGTCGCGGGTCGCTTCTACTCCCACCCTTCAAATCAAAATCTGTTTGTAATAGTAAACGAGGAAGATTCTGTCCACGCTTTAATCCTAACGCTTTAAGTTGTTCTTCCATTTTTGCCTTTAAAAAAGGGCGAACGCCAACTCTATCTAACGCCATATTGACGCTCATTTTTTCACCCGAAGAACCAGCATCCAAAAATAATTGCGACGCTGCGGATAGTTTGCGAAGAGTAGCGGCCATTTGCGCCAAAATCATAATCGGCGCTTCGCCTGCATTGATAAGATTGTCTAATTGACGCAATGCTTCGGAAACACGACCAGAAAGCGCCGCGTCAACCAAATCCCAAACTTTCCTTTGACGCCAAGAGCCGACATGTTCTCGTACAAAACTGGCGTCAATCGCTCTCGAAGCGGGAAGAAGTAGCGCAAGGCGACGCGTTTCCTGAACCAGCGAACCTAAATCGTCGCCAATAAGATCTACAAGTATTTCCGCCGTTTCGCGCGACAAAGAGATCTGACGCTTTTGGGGAGAACGCGAAGAAAGCCAAGAGACTACGTCTTTCCGCGAAGGCGGTCTGCAATCAATTAGCAAACCCGAAATGTTTGCCAATTTGTAAAGACGAAGGTTGCTTGGAAAGGAACTGAGTTGGAGAACAAGAACGCTCGCTTTATTGGGTGACTCAATATACGATTCCAAAGAGTTTTTGTTCTGGGAAAGGAACATTTCCGCTTGTTCAACGACAACCAGACGTCTGCCTGTTCCAAACATAATCATAGTCGACGTTTCACGCAGCACATCCATATAAGAAACTGAAGATCCGTCAAAACGCGTATAGGAAAACTCTCCGTCGTCAGTCGAAAGAACGAGCTCGCGAAGGAGTTTTAACGTCTCTGAACGCAAGTAAGCTTCTTCTCCAAATACCACGCAAAAAGGTGGTATCTGCGCGTATTGCGACTTTTGTAAAAAATCAAGTCCCGATACAATTCCCATATTTTTCCCCGTCGGATAGCTTCGGACAGAGCTGGAATGAACGCCTTCACCGCTGCAAACGCAAAAACAAGACGCCGGTAGAACAACGTCTTGTTTTACATAAAACAACTATCTAATCTTGAATCAAGACTATAAGACAAGCTCGAAAATGTTTTAGCGACTACTTATTTGCGCGCCCCAAAAACTCGCCCGTTCGAGTATCGACTTTGATAATTTCGCCTTCTTCAAGGTATTCCGGAACCATAACAATTAATCCCGTTTCAGTCGTCGCCGGCTTTTCACGAGAAGTCGCGGAATTGCCGCGAGCGGCAGGATCGCATCTCGTGACAAGCATCTCAACGGTCACAGGAAGATTAATAGCGACGCATCTTTCCTCATATATTAACGCAAAAATTCCTTCGAGCCCCTCTTTGAGATAATTCAACTCTTCCACGATATCTTCCCGCGGAATGCTATACATTTCATAAGTTTCGTTATCAATAAAGAAAACGTCTGAAGCGTCGGCATAACTGTAGTTGACGGAACGATGACTAAAATCTGCTTCTTCAAGCGTATCGGTTCCTTTGAGCTTTAAGTCAATCTTATCTTTGGTGATGAGATTTCGACAACGAAATTTGTATAGCGTCGCGGCTCCGCGCGCAGATGGCGTTTGAACTTGCAAGTTCTCAACAATTATGGGAGAACCGTTGTAAACGAGCACGTCGCCTCGTTTCATATCCTTAGCGATCATAGGAAAGTCCTTTATTAAAATAGTCGCGAGGAATACCAGATAATTCTGATTATTTAGGAGGGTAGCCGACGCTGCAATCGTCGACTAATTGAATCAAAACGTTCAGTTTCACATCCCCAAAAACATCGCTTGGATTATAACTTTTTCCAAATTGTTGAAAAGGCGGGCATTCATCCGGTTTAACCCAAGGCTTCGATTAAAAAGAAACACTCGCTTTCCCACCCCAATATACCAAGCGCAAAACCGGGGAATGAGAGTTCATTTACCATCACTTCGCGGCATGATTGCCCAATTTGAAAGCTTTTTGGTTTGAACGTTCAACAATTCAATCCAATTTTGGAAAAGCCCTTTGATATTCGCGGCAAAATTCTCGTCTTTAATCTCGTATCCCCCAAATCGTATTTGTTCCGCATTTTGGAAGAAAAAACGAAGAGAGTTTAAGGTTTCGATTGCTTTATTGCGGGAAGCTTCGTCGAGTTTATCGAGTTTGAAGGCGCGAGCCGAAAGTTTCTTTTCATTCAGTTCTTCGTCGAAGAAAGAAACAACCTCCGCATCTGTAAGAGCCTCTATTGATTGGGTAAACCGTTTTCCAATC
>CAMZEO010000303.1 GCA_947305735.1 uncultured Planctomycetales bacterium
CTTAACGAAGAAGGCTCGAGAAACGCGCCGCGCCGACGATTTCCTCTCCTATTTCCATTATTGTCGCCGTTCGGTTCAGTATCCGGATTGCCGCCCCCCATGTTTGGATTACCAGGTCCCATGCCAGGACCTCCAAACCCCATGCCGGGACCACCGGGTCTCATATTGCGGAAACGTTCGCGCATTTGCTCCTGAAGCGCGTTCTGTTCCTCTTCGTCGAGCTTCTGGTCGCCGTTTTTATCGGCTTCGTTTAAAATGGAGGCGAAAGGCGAGTTAGGATCGACTTTTGAGACGTCGATATTGCCATTTTCGTCTTTAAACGCGTCGAGCGGATTACCGCCGCGCATACCGCCAAAACCGCCCATGCCGGGACCGGACGGCATATTGTTCGCCATCGTTTCTCGAGCCTTTTCTTGCATCGCCCGAATTTCTTCTTCGTCGAGCAATCCGTCTGAATTGGAGTCGGCATCCTTCAGGAGCTTCAGATATTCGGCGCGAAATTTCGCAATATCGATTTTACCATCTTCAGTTCGAGCAACCGCCGCGACTTGACCTTGCAACATTACGACGGCCATCATGCGTCGTCCGCCCGCCATGCCCGCGCCGCCAAACATACTGCCGGAACCGCCAAACCCAGGACCTCCGCCCATACCGGAAAAACCGCGCCATTCTTCTTCGTCAAGCAATCCGTCGGAATCTTTGTCGGCGTCTTTAAGAGCTTTTGTCAACGCAGTTTCCAGTTTTTTGAGATCGACGGTTCCATCTTCCGCAGTCGCCTCGGCAATAGCGGCAAAAACGCCCGACGGCGCGGGTTGACCGAAAGCGCCGCCGGGACCTCCTCGACCAGGGAAACCGCCGGAAGCGCCGCCGCTTGGGGCGTTCCGACCATCGTCTTGACCGCGCAACACGACTTGGGAAGAAAGGTTGTTCATCGACGAGAAGGCGCCGTTTCCGCGATCGGCTCCGACTTCGCCCGGTCGTCCGGGCGCGCCAAAACCTCCCTGCCCTCCGGGACGTCCCAAACCTTCGGGACGGGCGCTCTCCATCATCTTCTGAAGTTCGGCGGTGGAAAGGACGCCGTCGCCGTCAGAATCGACTTCTTTCGCTTTTGCCATAAACGCTTCGGCGAACTTCTTGACGTCAACTTTGCCGTCGACGTTCAACGAGGATTCGCGCGCTTGCATCGGAAGAACCATTAACGCAAAATTTCCAGAGAACCGCCCCGTTCGAGGACCTCGGTTTTCACCGTCGGCGTTTGGACGACCGGGACGTTCAGGTCGATCGTCGGGGGCGGCGTCGGATTGCGAAATCCGAGGTTGCGAGGAAGACTCGGAAGCGGAGTCCGCGTTGGAGCCCGTAGTCGCGGTTGCGGCTGGACGCGACGCTTGACGACGCGAGGATCCCGCCTTTTGTTGCGAGTAAACCGGCATAATCATCGACGCGCTCAGTCCGAAAATTAACGTTGCAAGGTATTTGTTTCTCATAATGTCAATCCTTATGGAGTCTTAAACGACGCGCCGACGACAAGACTTTAAACAGTCGTTCGGCGCGCGATTATTGACAAAATCCGGAAGTCGCGCGGTTGGAAATCTCCGCCGGAAACGCGACGGCTAATTCCGGATTCGTAGTCGTTGAGTCCCTATTTACGTTAAACACCGCTAATTGATAAAAGTTTCCGAAACGATTTCTTATAGTAAAACTATCGTCTTTGGATCTAACAAAAACGCTGTCGTAAAAAGATCCCACAATCGACCGACGTCGTACTTTTTCTTCATAATCGAAAAGACCGTTTCAATCGTTAATATACGGTTGCTATTCGGAGAGTCAATAGCGACAAGCAAGAGTTCCAATAAGAAAACTCGGTAAAAAATGTTTTGCGGGACTTGATAAAAACAACTATTTAGTTTACGATTAGATTAATAGGAGGCGAGCGGTTGCGACGCGTTCCGACGTCTCCGAGCGTCGAGAAGCGCGCTTCAACTCGTCGCCTCCAAGACGCGCGACGGAAATCGTCGGAAGATTATACTTAGTATTCGTTTGAATCGATCATGAGCAAGAGAGAAGTCGTTGTCACAGGTTTCGGAGTTTTGAGTCCTATCGGAATCGAGCTTGATTCTTATTGGAACGCGCTCGTTGAAGGTAAGAGCGGCGTCTCTTTCTTAGATTCCGTCCGCACGTCGTTAGAAAACCGGCCGATAGGTTGCGAAGTTCCTGATTTCCGTCCAAAAGATTTCATTAAACCAAAGAAGAACATTAAGGTGATGAGTCGCGACATCCAGATGGGAGTCGCGTCTGCCGCGATGGCCTGTAAAAACGCCGGTCTAGTCCTCGAAGGGGACGATCGGTCCGTCGATCCGGAGCGTATCGGCTGTATTTTTGGGTGCGATCTTATCGGTCTTGAACTCGAGTATCTTAAAGAGGCGTTTAGGCTTGGAATCAAAAACGGGACGCATGATTTTTCCACTTGGGGCTCCGCCTCTATGGAAAACATTATGCCGTTATGGATGTTAAAGTATCTCCCCAATATGGTCGCAAGTCACATTGCGATAGCGCTCGACGCTCGCGGGCCAAACAACACCCCGACGCTAGATCGCGGTTCGAGTCTCGCGGCTTTCATGGAAGCGTGTCGGATCATCGAACGCGGCGCCGCCGACGTTATAATTGCCGGAGGAGCCGGCAATAAAATCAACCCGACAATTCTCGCGCGCGGCAAAGCCTATGATTTGGCGCCGTGGACGAAGACTCCAGAATTCTACCCGCGTCCATACGACTCCAGACGCAATGGAACTGTTGTCGGCGAAGGCGCGGCTGCGTTCGTTCTGGAAAGCAAAGATTTCGCGCTTGCCCGCGGCGCGAAACCTAAGGCGACCGTGCTTGGCTTCGCCGAGTCCGTTTGTCCTACCGCCGCTTTTGGCGTCCAGCAGGAAGCGATCGAAAAATCGATACTTCTCGCTCTTAAAGCCGCCGATAGAACTCCCGGTGATTTGGGACATGCGAACGCAAACGGTTTGGGCGTTCGCGAAGACTCGGCGGAGGCTCAAGGGTTAGCAAAAACGATCGGCGACGTCCCCGTTTTCAGCGCGGCGGGACATTTTGGCAATTTGGGAAGCGGCGCGGGAGCCGTCGAGCTAGTCGCGTCCTTGTTGGCAGTTGAAAAAGGAACTTTGCCTCCAACGAGGAACTGTGCGGAAATCGCGTCAGACTGTCCAATCAATGTTGTTCGCGAAAAACCGATTTCCCTGTCTAACGGCGTCTTCTTGAAATGCAATCACGCGAATACCGGACGTTCATTCTCTGTTGTTTTAGAAAAGTTCGAATAACTGAATTAGACATTCGCTATTCTGCGTTCGCCATACCTGCAGAGGGGAGCGATTAAATCATGGGCGTGGCAAAAGTTGCTATTATCGGTCGGCCTAACGTCGGTAAATCAAGTATTTTTAATTGGCTTGTCGGCGAGCGCGTTTCGATAGTCGACTCCGTCGCCGGAGTAACGCGCGATCGCGTCTCGTTTCTCCTCGATATTGGTTTAGACGGCGTCGACGAAAAGTATCTCGTTCCCGAGTTGTCCGCCAACGACAAGGGGGAATACGCCCAATACGCGGGGGACGAAATCGTCGAAGATTACCGAGTCTTCGAGAACGACTCCGAACGCGAGTTCGACGATCTTCTTGATTTTGAAGATGAAGACGTTCCATTTGAACCGTTGATGAAAAACGATCAAGGCGGCTTGGATTATGCGTCGGAGAATCTTGAAGAAGAACTCGTCGAAGCGGACGAATATTGTTTTGAAGAAGAGACGGAAACGCAAAAAATATCGGCTCGGTATATTGAATTAATCGACTCCGGGGGAATTGGAATCGTCGACAAAGACGATCTTTCCGCCGACGTCGAACAACAAATTCAGGCGGCGATCGATCTTGCTGATTTGATTCTGTTCGTCGCGGACGCTCGCGACGGTTTGACGCCGTTGGACGAACACGTCGCCGAGCGACTCAGAAAGTTAAGCGTCCCGATTATTCTTGTCGCTAATAAGTGCGACGGCGAAACCCAAGAGTATGATTCGCGCGCGTTTCACCGTTTCGGTTGGGACGTCGTTTCCGTTAGCGCCAAACAAAAGCGAGGACGGGTCGCGCTGATGGACGCGATTGAAAGGACGATTCCGGTTTCCGCGTTTTTTGACGGCGACGACAATCAATACAAAGAACCCGAGATGAAGATAGCGATCGTCGGGAGACGCAACGTCGGCAAGAGCACGTTCGTCAACACTTTGGCGCGGGAAGAACGCGTTATTGCGAGTCCTATTCCAGGGACCACGCGCGATTGCGTGGACGTCAGGTTCGAAATGAACGGCAAAACGTTTATCGCAATTGACACGCCGGGATTTATGCGCAAGAAAAGTCTGGGAAGCGATCTCGACTTCTATGCGCTGACGCGCGCTGAAAGAAGCATTCGTATGGCGGACGTTGTCTTTATGTTCTTCGATTGTTCTCTTCAAATTGCGAAGATGGACAAACAGCTCGTTT
>CAMZEO010000304.1 GCA_947305735.1 uncultured Planctomycetales bacterium
TGTCCACTTCCTTCCGGGCCTTCTCCACCATTTCCTCGATGCGCGCGGGATGGATGCGCCCGTCCATGATGAGCTTCTCCACCGCCAGCCGCGCCACTTCCCGGCGGACCGGGTCGAAGGCGGAAACGATGACCGCTTCGGGGGTATCGTCGATGATCAGGTCCACGCCGGTCGCGGTTTCGAGGGCGCGGATATTCCGGCCTTCACGGCCGATGATGCGGCCCTTCATATCGTCGTTGGGCAGGGAGATCACGCTCACCGTGCTCTCGGCGACATGGTCGGCGGCACACTTCTGGATCGCCATGGCGATGATGTTGCGGGCTTTCTTCTCGCCCTCTTCCTTCGCCTGGGTCTCGATCTCGCGGACGGAGGCCGCGGCGTCGTGGAACGCTTCCTTCTGCACACGGTCGATGACCATCTGCTTGGCTTCGTCCCTCGTCATGCTGGCGATGCGTTCCAGCTCCGTCAGCTGTTTAGCCTTCAGGTCAGCCAGTTCTTCTTCCTGCCTGGTCAGGGCGGCGAGCTTCTCGTTCAGCCCCTCCTCGCGGATTTCCAGGTTGTTGGCCTTCCGGTCCAGCGTTTCCTCGCGCTGAAGGATTTAAAAGAATAAATCCGGAATCGCAGAAGATTACGATGGAAGTCAGCCACCCTGTCATAAGAAGGGAAGCGTTCGGGCGTTTGGGACCGATGAATTTTATGACAACGTCGCTCATTTTGAGAGCCCCGCCCGTGTGTTCGAGGATAAGACCGATCAGCGAACCCGCAAAAACAATAAGCCCAATTGAGGCAAACGCCGACGAGAATCCCGCGGTAGTTGTTTCGACGACCTTGTCCGGTTTCAGACATAACAACGCTAGAAGAAGAGTCGTCGCCATAATCGAGAGGAAAGGATGAACGCGCAACGCGCATATTGCCACTATCATTCCCGCGATGGCGATAACAAAGACAATAAGAAACGAAACGCCCGACAACATACGAAATCTTTTCCTTTCACCTGTCGCGCCATTCAGACAAAAATCGCGCCGTCATTTTGACCAGAATTCGACATTGTATTATAACGCCGTTCCCAATAGCGAAAAGACTTGACGAGCGTCGAAGGAGGAAGAATTCCGGTCGCTTGTTTCTTCCGCGTATTGCAAATAAGAAACGCCGGTGGTAAAATGGGAGCGTCGCGTTGGCGTTTTGCCGCGCGCTATTTCAATTGAAGCGTAACTTTTTGCATTGCGATTGACTTGAAAATGACGAGACATATTTTTTTGACGCTGTCGTTTTTTCTCGCCTCCTTCGCGACCTTTGTCGCGCAAGGCGCGGACAATTCCAAATTTCCCGTCGACCAAAGGTTCCGTCCCGCTCTTTACGCGACGCTTCCCGACGATATGTACGGTCCCGACGCGCAGTACTATGACGCGAAGACGGAAACGCTCTACCTTTCCGTTCCGAATTTTTTGTTTGGAGAATCGGATCTTCCCAAAACTTCTTCGTTTATCGTTAAGATTAACAAAGACCGAGAGATTAAAAAAGCCTATGAATTTCCCATTTTGGACGGCGAAGTTAAAATTGGCGCCATGGGAATCGAGATGGGATCCGACGGCAATCTCTACGTTTGCGACAATCAGTATTTTTTCGATTCAAATTTTAAATCGCGCGTATGGCGCGTTCGTCTCCAAGACGGCAATCCCGTCGGCGCTCCGGAATTAGTCGTTTCGGGGCTCAAGGTTGCAAACGCGATTCTTTGGGACGGCGATTGGGTTTACGTTACCGACACAATTCTGGACGAGCCCGGCAAGTACGGTTCCGGTGGAATATGGCGTTTTGCGGCCGCCGATATTCTTGCCGCCGGTTCGGACGCTTCGCATACCGCGATTGACGTAACGCGCGACGATTCCAAACCTCGCGATCCTCGGTTGATCATTGTTGAGGATTCCGTTAATATTCGCGGAAACAATTGCGGAGCCGACGGATTGTGCCGCGATGAGAACGGCGTTTTCTATTTTGGCAACTATGGCGACGGCGCGTTTTATCGTTTCCGTTTTGATTCCGACAATAACGTCGAGAAGGTTGAAAAGCTTTTTGCCGCCGGCGAACCTATGAGAAGCGTCGACGGTATTTGCTTTGATCCTGAGACTCGCAAAGTTTACATTACCGATTCCGCGCAAAACGCCATTTGGGCGGTCAAAGCGGTTGATTGGACGGACAAACCGACGATTGAGCGTATTTGGGAAAACGACGACACCGACGGAAGCGACGGTTTGCTTGATTTGCCTTGCGAGTGCCGCGTCGTCGACGGTAATTTGATTATTACTAATCAAGATTGTCCCGTAGGCGAAACGGGGAAATGCCAGGCGACTGACAAGCCTTATTCTTTGTCGGTTATCAGTTTGGAATGAATCAGTTTTGGTTGATCCGTTTTTTCAAACTCAACGGCGCGGCTGCCGCGTCGTTGAGAGTCGCGGCTTTTTTAGAGCTGAATCTCCCGTCCGACAATGCCTTTTAGCGTCGACAGGGGGTTGCCTGAAGAATAACTTTTGGTAAACTTGAGCACGTCCGCGTCGTTTGGCAATTATTTGTACGACGCCCGAAAATACGAGCGTTTTTAAAACTAGCGACGCGCTATTACTTTGACGAACTTCCAACGATAAGCGTCGACAGGTCCGCAAACGAAACGGTTAGCGCTGGATAAAACGGAAAGGAACTGTCATATGCGTAACGCTAACGTTTTTAATAGATTCTCGAGATGTTTGAATCGTCGTAATCGCGAGGGGTTCACTCTCGTGGAGTTGCTGGTGGTCATCGCAATTATCGGCATTCTGATCGGTTTGCTTCTTCCCGCCGTTCAAGCGGCTCGGGAAGCGGCTCGCCGGATGCAGTGTACGAACAATATGAAGCAATGGGGATTGGCTCTTCATAACTATCATTCGGTATTTAATCGAATACCAGGTTTGGCCGAGGCCGCCAACTCCTGTATTTCTCCTCAAGCCGCGCTTCTTTCTTATGCGGAACAGACCTCTTTGCACAACTTGATTGATCCTCGCGTCGATATTTATCGTTATCAAACTGGATCCAGCCGTAGCGTAACGTTGAACGACGCGTATGTTCAGGTTGCGGCGACGCCCATTTTCTTTACGCGTTGTCCCAGCGATCCTGGACCCGCGACTCAGCGCATTGAAATTACAAACGACGCGTATAACACCGAGGAAACTTACGCGTGCAATAATTACGTATGGTGTACCGGTAGCGGAACTGGTTGGACGTTTCGCATTAATAGCACCCTTTCAACCGGCGATGCTTCGACGCGTAACGCGGGACCTTCCGACGGAGCGTTTTATTTCAAATCCAGATTAGGTTTTGAGTCGTTTACCGACGGGACGGGTAATACGATGGTTCTTTCCGAGTCTTGCGCGGGATCGGGCGAAAAGGATATTTCATCTTCAACCCTTTCGTACCAAAACGTTATAGACGGTCATATGCAACACACATATATGGCGGACTACTCCGCCGCGTCGCTCGCTAAATATACGGAAATGCGCGACGCGAGCGACGCCGCTTTGGACGTTTTGTACGCTAAAATTCCAAAATGGAGAACCGATATTGGAAAAAGTTGGATCGTTGGAAAATGCGATTCGACGCTTTACAACGCTTTTTTGACTCCTAATTCGCGTTTTCCCAATTTATATATTTCAAATTACGGTTTTATTGCCGCCCGCAGCTATCACTCGGGCGTCGTTAACGCTCTCTACGGCGACGGATCCGTTCATACCGTCTCTAACGTCGTCGATAAAGACGTTTGGCGCGCTTCCGCCACGATTGCCGGCGGCGAGGCTATAAGCAATAACTGAAAAGATTTCCGTTATGTCTAAATTGGCGTCCATATTTTTTTTGATTTCCGATTCCCTGCTGTGGCCCGTTATGATAGGGTTGTTGTTGGGGTTGGCGCTTGCCGTCTGGAGATTTGGAAAAACTCTTCGCGTCGCCTTTGAACGGCGGCGCGAACGCAATATGGTTAAACAGGTAACGGATTCTCTTGAAAAAGGACGGATATCCGAAGCGGAGAAACTTCTTCGCAATTCCGAGTTTTCCAACCGTTCGAACTCCGTTTTGTCGACGCTTCGCGCGTTGTTAGAGTCTCGGGACGACTCCGCGCTTTTGGATAAAATGCTTGCGGACGCTCAACATCAACGTTTCGAGCGCGCGAAAGTGTTGCGAATCCTAATGAAATTTGGTCCTGCTTTTGGTTTGATGGGAACGTTGATTCCCCTTGGTCCCGCTCTAGTCGGATTGGCGACGGGCGATTTGGAGGCTCTCGCGCAAAATCTTGGAATAGCGTTTGCTACGACCGTCGTGGGGCTCGCGGTCAGTTCGCTGGCTTTTTTATCCTCTGTTTTCGAAAAAAGTTGGGATATACGCGACTCGATATTGTGCGCGTTCGCGGTGGAGCGTATTATTTAACTCGATTGTTCGTTTTTGAGAAAGTCTCTTAATGAAGCGTTCTTCG
>CAMZEO010000305.1 GCA_947305735.1 uncultured Planctomycetales bacterium
AATGGCTTTCGCGCGATTTGCCGTGGCCGCCGAAGGGCAAGCGCGTCAGCTTGTTTTTCCAACCTCCGCTTGTCGCGCTTCTTCCGACGTCGGGAGACAAGTTGTTTGAGGAAACGTTCTTAGACAAACTTGATCCGTCGTGGACGGTTCATACAAGCGACTTGTCGCCGCGCATTTCCGTCGCGAACGAAGGAAAGCCGGGCGAAATCTACGCGCCCGCCGAAGCTTGCGCCTACATTGAGCGCGATTGGATCGCCGGAGTAGCCGCTTGTCAAATCACGCTTGACGTCGGAGACGAAGACTACGCGAATTCGTGGGGACCGGGCGCGGCGTTTCTCTTTGAGAACAAGACCGTTTCAGTCGTCGCGCGCCCTTATTCGCGTCAATACGAACTTTGCGTCGACGGAGACGAGAAGCTTGTCGGGTCGTTCGAGCGTGAAAAAGACGTCGTTTTGACCGTTCGACTAGCGAAGAATCCCGACGGAGCGCGCGCGCCTTATTCGCTCGTTATCGTCGGCTCCCAGCCGAACGGTTCGACGGTGGAAGTCGGTCGCGTCGACGCGTCTGACGAGCCAAAGAGCGTTCGCGTTGGCAAAGTCGGCAAGGCTGGTTTTGGCAAAGATTATTATAAAAACGGGCTTCCCGAAGGAGTAAAATTCTCCCGCGTTCATTTGAAGAACGTATCGTTTTTCGCGCCTCTCTCCGATAATCTCGCAAGCGAAAAACTCAACTTGCCCAGGGTCGAAGTTCGGTATGAAATTTTCGACGGCGCGCCGCTGATCTCCAAAAAAATTGTCGTCAGCTGTTCCGACGACCGCGAATATACGCTCGATTCTTTTGTCAACGAAGAATTGCGCCTTGTTGAGCCGGAATCAAATGTCGAGACCGCTCAACCTTCCGTGTATTTTAATCTTTCTGTTTTTAGCGATTACACGTTTCACGGCGAGAATATTTCGAATATCTTCAACAACGAAGCTTGTCGCGTAGAGATCGATCCCGACTTTCCGACGCAAGTCAATTACGCGCGCAAAACGCTGTGTTTGCTAAAGTGTTCGCCCAAGCTTGGTCCGTCGCAACAGATCAATAAGGATAAACCGTTCGCGTCGACGACGATTTACGAACTCCTGTTTGACGACTCCGAGCGCGAACGTCGCGGGCTTGCGCAACGCCGCGCTATGAGGATACTCGCGCCGTGGACGGCGGAAAACCCGTTGATGTTTCATAAGGTGAAAGCGTCTCCGGAAGAAGTTCGATCGGGGATCGAACAGTGTCGGGAGACTGGATTCGAAGTTCTTATCATGAGTTTCGGCTCCGAGTTTAATCTGGAAAGTAAAGACAAAGGCTATCGCAAGTTGTATCGCCAACTTAGCGACGAGGCAAAGGTCGCGGGCATCGCTCTTGGAGGGTATTCGTTAACGTCGTCGCGCGGCGCGAAAACGTCGGCGGACAACGTCCGTAATCCGCATCCGTGTTTTGGCGTGGCTCCGTGCTTGCAGTCGGCGTGGGGACAAGACTACCTTCAATCGCTTAAAGATTTTATGGAGGAAGCCGACTTTGGCGTCTTTGAAAACGACGGACCTTATCCGGGCGATTATTGCGAAGCGACCGACCATCCGGGTCATCGCGGTAAAGACGACTCGGTTTGGACGCAACGAGAGGCGCAAGCCGACTTGTATCGCTGGTGTCGCGCCCGCGGTATTTACGTCAATCAGCCCGACCATTATTTCCTGGACGGAGGGAACAAAACTGGGATGGGATATCGGGAGACGAACTGGTCTCTCCCGCGAGCGGAACAGGTAATTATTGAACGACAAAACGTTTACGACGGAACGTGGACGAAAGCGCAGTCGCTCGGATGGATGTTCGTGCCGTTGAGTCAGTATCATGGCGGGGGCGCGGCGGCGACCATCGAACCGCTCAAAGATCACCTGGATCACTACGACGCGCGATTTGCCAATTTGATTGGTTCCGGAACGCAGGCGTGTTGGCGTGGTCCAAGACTTTACGACTGCGATGAAACAAAAGCGGTCGTCCTCAAGTGGACGAGCTTCTATAAGGCGAATCGTCGTATTCTCGACGGCGATATTATTCATCTGCGCCGCGCCACCGGACGCGATTGGGACGGCTGGCTTCATGTCGATCCCGATCCGAACGTTCGAACGCGCGGATTGGCGTTTTTTTACAACCCGACTCGGGAAACAATTAAGCGCGAAATCGTCGTTCCGCTTTACTACGCGGGGCTGACGCAAAAAGCGACCGTCCGGCTCGGCGATTCCAGCTTGAAATTGAGCGATCCGTTTGACGTTGATTTGAACGATCGAAGCGATGCGGTCGTCGAGGTCGAGATTCCGGCGGAATCGTATAGCTGGATCACGTTCGAAGCGGCGAGGTAGAATTCACGCGTTTTGGGGCGAAAGAGAGCCGCAATCGGCGTCAAGATTCGGCTCGTAAAGAACGATTAAACGAGTAATAACGCGCAATTGAAGCCGTAAGCGGGACGCTCTTTGTCGCGCTCGCGTCGCGTTAGTTCGAGATCGTCGCTCGGGAACGCGTTGCGGCGCGACGCGTTCCGAGCCGTCGCCGAATCGGTCGACGCCCGGAAAAACGCGCGGAGATTCAAAAGAGAATCGACTCGCTCGAAAACAGAATCCGCAAAGAGTCGCAATTCAATCGGCAAATGCGAATGCGCGACGAAATCAAACGACTGAGAAAATAGCTGGAAGAATTGGAGTAGGCAAACTCCGAATCCGCGAATTCCTTACATTTTTTAAACGTTGACAAACGAACAATCAAAATAACGGCGTTGTAGAACACTGGCGAGAAAAAAGGCGGGAAAAGGAGAATTCCCTGTTGGAATGATCGCGCGTCGACGGTTTAACGTAGAGCGCGATGGAGTCGAAGGATAATTGCCGGTTGCAACGCTGGAACGAGGGAGGTCGCGCCAAAACGGAAGTTTTTCGGAGTCTTGCGACGTCGCGTTTCAAGCGTTTTTCGTCTGCAATCCTATCTTCTTAGAGGATTTCCGAGCGGCGCGCTTGATTTGGGACTTACGAAAGACGACTTCGTTATAATATTCAATCCCGAACCAATTTCCGACGCGGTTTAAGTCAAAACGAATCGTCTTGATATTAGCGTTCAAACGTCTGATCGTAAGTTCAACGTTGAAACGCGGGCGCGAAAAGACGGATTCAGTCCTGATCGCGTTTTGAACTATTGGTCTTGTCTTTTCTGGGTCGATATCGAAGCGGGCGAAAATTGCCGGACGCTCGAAAAGACGCGCTCCGCCAACGTTACCGGCTTCGAAAGTTTCGATTGCGAGAGTTGTCGGTCGTCTTTTACGATTTTGGAAGTCAAACGTCATGAACGTTTTACCTGCAAAGCGTCTATTTGCATTTTCAAGTTGCCCAAAGTCGCGAGAGAAAAGGCGTTGATCGTTCCCGCGACTAAAACTGTATAATCAACGAGACGACGCTTATTTACGACGATATCAAGGCGTTCTTTTGGTTCCGTCCGCAATCTAATGATCCTTTCCAACAGGGTATTGAGAAACGTTTGCCGATAAACTTCATTTTGAAAATCGCGAAAAATACAACGCGACGGCGTTGCAATCCTTTTGAAGCAATCTTTGAAAATGCGAAAAAGTCCCTGGGAAAATCTGTAAAATTTGCGAAAATCTATAGTTTTTCGCAACGTCGAAAATGCTGTTTTTTGAGAGAAAATTTGGCTTTTTTAGTTAAAAAAGGTATGTTCTACTTGCGAAAAAGTCCTCGTAATGTAAAATTGAGAGAATGAAGGAGATTGGGGTGCGAATTACGAAAAACTATACGTTTTCGCAATTATTTCACACTCCTTACCCCATTTTCCGAGTCTTGCAAGTGGCTCCCGCGTTGCGTTTGGAAA
Source organism: uncultured Planctomycetales bacterium (assembly GCA_947305735.1). Lineage (GTDB taxonomy): Bacteria > Planctomycetota > Planctomycetia > Pirellulales > Thermoguttaceae > RUG369. The sequence continues at coordinate 3,901 of CAMZEO010000305.1, forward strand.
CAATTACGACGTTAAAAAACGCATTTAGTTATTCCTTTTATTTCGTTTTCACGGTTAAGGAGAAAAAATGAAACAACTATCAAAAATGGGTGGAAGCAAAGGTAAAGGTTTTCCCCTTGTCGAACTCTTGGTCGTTATCGCGATCATTGGCATTTTGATTGGGCTTTTGCTTCCCGCCGTTCAGGCGGCCCGCGAAGCCGCTCGTCGTATGCAATGCACTAACAACATTAAGCAGCTTGGACTTGCTCTGCAGAACTATCACGACGCCAACGATTCGTTGCCGACTCATTGTCCTTTCAGCATGCCCCGGAGATACGCTTACGACTGCTGGTTTTGGGACGATATGTACAACGTTCTTGTCCCGATGCTTCCTTATATGGAAAGCGGTTCGCGCTACGACGCGATTCTTTCCCTCGATCGACAACGCGCCGAGGGGAAAATTAGCGAATCCGCCGCGCGATTTAACAACGACGTTTACACGCATAAACAACGTCTGGCGACGATTCAGTGTCCTTCCGATATGAACGGCAAGACGGCTTCGTTCGCGTATAGCAATATGCGCTTTAATTACGTCTTTTGTCTGGGCGA
>CAMZEO010000306.1 GCA_947305735.1 uncultured Planctomycetales bacterium
TCAGCATCCGCAAGCGCGTCGCCTAACACACTCCAGTTGTTTACGTTCAAACAGTTGTGCGTTTTTTTCGAACACCTTTGAAGCGTTCGCATAAAATTCCATATCTTTGATTTCAAATCATCTTCATTTCGCGGAGGTATTCCTGAATGAACGCCTTGCTTCAGGCGGGGTTCAAACGCTACCTCGAATTGATTTCGCAAGAATACGGAGAGCCGTAAAAATCCTCGATAAGAGCTTTGCGTTCGCTTTGTCGTTGCTGTGCGAGCCTTCCATGATGCGCGCGTAGATTGGCGACAATAAACAAAATCTTCTTCCCAGAATTCTTGATCAACAACTCCATGAATTCGATCAATCGGCGTTGAGTCATATTTATTCGCAACACATAAAACAACAGCTTGCCCGCCTGTGATTCGCTAAAACAGTATTGGTTTTTTCGATCATCGGAAACGAGGGAACGGGAAGCGTTCGACTCTTTGACGAAAAGACGCGACAATGATATTTCCGATTGTTGAAACCAGTTTTATCTTTCCAAAAAATCACCGTTTTTGCTTTCTTCGTTTTTACAACAGTCGCGGAATGGGTTTCGTTTGTAAACGTCTCCGGATCGACTCGTCTTGACAGCGCGTCTTCAAATTTGGACGTCGACACGTCGTTTCCCAACAATTCAGATAGTTTAATATCTCGATCGTAAGGGCATTTTGGTTCCATATGTTTCTTGTTTCAGCCGTCGTATGCCCCCGAGAGTCCAATGATTGACGCAAGCCCCGCGTCATCAGGACAATTGTTTGATAACGTCACGCCGTATTTCTCCCCGTTCGGATGCAAGCGTTCGTGATTTTTTCAATTTTTCGACGTCTTGCCTTCTCATCAAGACAACCCAAAACAATCTTTTTGCGGGGGCGCGCGACAAGACTGACCTATTGTTCGGAAACAGTAGCAAATCTGATCACACTACGCTTGTCGTCTCTTTGAGACGCTGCTTGCGATCTGTTCTTTGTGCTTTTCTTCGAGCCGCTACGACGCGTATCCATAAGTTTTTAACTTGTTCGTTGAAACCGGTTTCGTCAGAGCGCGCGGCAGTTCGTCGGCGGTTAGAGAATCGTTTTCACAAAAAACTTCGCCGACCATTTTGCTCTGTTCCTTCGTCTTGACAGGAACTATCGCCGCCGAAAAGGGGATTTCAAATGTCCTGACAAAAATTTTACTTATGCTGTCGACGCTCATGAAACCCCAAGTATGGGGGCGACGCAAAACGCCAGAAGGTCGGGGCCACTTAAACTGGGCGTTCGCGCCTTGGGAAAGCCGCCCGTCATCCGCATCGGAGGCAAAGCGGATAAATTGAAAAGCCGACCGCCTTGTATCCTGCAATAGGGATTGTAAAAACAATATCGACAGCCTGTTTCAGTTTGATCGTCGAGTAAGCGAGTTGACACTCAACGGCGCGGGGCAACCTTTGCTGTCCCCGACCATATGAAATTCAATCTTTGGTTGATTCCTCTGCAAGTGAAAGTGTTTTACCATTGCGCCTAAGTTGACAGCAGACCTTTTGCCTGTCTTCTTGGGAAGTTTTTAGATTGGTTTTCGAAGTCTTGCTTAAAAAGGTCTTAAACTGTCAAAAAAGTTTTGGTTGAGTTTAGCTTTTGCTCTTTGATCTCTTCTTGGAGCTCCGCAATGGTTGCTTCCAACTTTCAATGTGTTTAGAACGCTCAACGATTTCTTGCTTGCGATTCCGTTTGGAAAGCAACTCAAGGTATGACAAAACGAAAACTCCAAAAATGAAGGGAACGTAAGATGATAACGTTTAATTCCTACGAACGCCAAAGCAAAAAAATTGTCCCGGATACCAACCGCTATTCAGATATTCTGAAGTTCAGTGGAATGACCTAAAAATGATCGTTCGTCCTCAGCTTCAAAAAAGCCAAAAAATAAAAAAACGCCTATTCGAACCCAACGACACTAATAAATGGGATTGTTTATGTCCGGTATTTATGGAACGCTGGATATAAGACGGATGTACGGTTACCACTGTCGCTTTGACTCAACACGACGCGCGCGCGCCCTTGAAGGACATTACAGCCTTAATAAATTCATTAAAAATTCGCTGATCTAAGCTAGTTGCCGAGGTTGACTCAGGATGAAATTGAACCCCTACCGCAAACCAATCGTCTTGAATAAGCTCAATCGCTTCTATAACCTGATCCCCGGAACAACGAGCAGAAACAACAAAACCGGGAGCCACGTCGTCAACAGCCATATGATGTCGGCTATTTACGCGAATGTCATTATTGTTTTTACCGTAAACCTGTTCTAAAAAAGTGTTCTTTTCGACCGTAATGGGATGTCGGAGATCAGGATCGCTATTATCTCGATGAGGCATAGCGTTTGGAACATCCTCGGAGATATGAAGGGACAATGTTCCTCCTTGAGAAACATTCAAGAGTTGCATTCCAACTCCAATACCTAAAACAGGTTTGCGTTGTCTTGCAATTTCATCCATTAACATACGGTCAGATTGTTCACGAAAAGGATCCATTGTTCTTACGAAACGATGCAACATAAAACCATCGTTGCGAGGATCTAGATCAGCTCCGCCAACCATCACGCAACCGTCCAGAGCTGATAGAGTTTCAGTAACGACGTCTAAATCGTCAGTAGGAGGAATAAGAACGGGAATTCCACCCGCCTCAACAACAGCGGTCGAATATTCAGTAAAAAGATAAACCAGACTAGGTACGGAACCACTGGCAGACCGATACTCAAGGTTAAGACCAATAAAAGGCTTCCCGCAACGTTCCATGTAGACAACATCCCTTTATAACGTTTAAACAAGGCAATTTAGGTCAATTCAGAACACTAGCCCGCAATGCGACTTGTAACGCGTGGATAGATAAAAAACAACGTCAACAAGCAAAAGAACAACGATTAAACACGTAAAAAACTTTCACGCCAGTTACGTTTTTTAAGCGTTTAACGTTCAATTCTCGAGCCTTTTCGCGAGCTTAAAGCGGCAATAGCCTCTAGAAACTCTAACCGTCGGCAAAGGATTAACGCCTATCGTCCCTAACCAACCTTCGCAAAAGACGTCATTGTCTGCGGAGTAATCAACCATACAAACGCGCAAAAACTTAATTATTCATCCGAGCCTGCGATCGCTTGCAAAAATTTCAAACAAAAGCAGAGGTAGGACAAACAAACTGTTTTATTAGCGTTCAAATAACCTTGTTCTCGACACCCGTTATTTGTCGCCAACGCTCTAAACGAGCCAACAACAACGATAACGCAATATGTCGAAAAGCATAACATTTCAAGTCGTCACCTTGAAACCAGGAATGCAACCGAGTTGCTTGGAGTATAACAAATAAAAAAACGTTTTCAAGGAAAAATCATTAAAAACGTTCATTTAGGAATAAATCAACGACTAAACGCTAGATATAGCGTTTTGCAAGTTGCTCATATGAGATTTTATGTCAATGCACTAGACCTGGAAAATCTTTCAAGTAAAAACTAAAAAAGCTTTGTTAAATATTTAAGTCTTTTAATATTAAAACTTGAAGAAATAATTATCTTACGTCAGAGTCAATTTGTTCTTGAATCCAAGCTTCCAATTCTTCCCAATCGACAGGAGGTAAATCAGCGCGTTCGGGACGAAGTTGAGCGGCGCCTTTAATGTAGACATGCCTAATTTCAGAGGAAGTCTTGACCGTGTTCCAGTGGATTAATATTCGTATGCATTTTCTCAGCGAACCGGGAACATCCAATTCGTGTCCACAAATCAACGCGACGTCAGTCCACTGTAACTGACGGGCTGCAAGCGCTGGAAAAGCGGCATTAACATCTCTCGTAGTAGTAAAAATTGCGCTTGCAACGTCGTCAGGTTCAATATTGTTGAACCTGATCATTAAGGCTAGCAGTTCCAGCGTCCCTTTAAGTATTTCTTCCGGAGTATTGTGTTCGATCGTAGTCGCGCCTCGAACTCCACGACAAACGATCGGAACAGCATTTCTATTTTTGGGAGCCATTACAACCTCCTTTAATACGTCAACAGCTACGATAAAGTAATTCGTAAAAAAAAATTATTATACGAGTTTGACATAAAAACACGCGATATCTAACGATCAAAATTATATTTCTTTGGATGAAACGAACAAGGGGAGAAACTTTTACTTACGACGCCTAAGTTCTGTCTTCACACAAAAATCCAATATTTGTACCGATATCTTTGAATTCGCAAGTCCGTGAAAGAAGACTTGGCAAAAAATTTGTAAGAGATAAAATTCTGCGACGAGACGTCGCGCGTCGTTTTTTATGGAAAACACTCTCTTTAAGGAAAGCTTATGGATTTTATATTTATGTTGATGAAGCCCATTCTATTGGATGCTTAGGAAAAACTGGAAGGGGAATTGTAGAACAATTAGGCTGCTCATTTGATGATGTAGATATTTTAATGGGAACATTTTCAAAAAGTTTTGCTTCTGCAGGGGGATATA
>CAMZEO010000307.1 GCA_947305735.1 uncultured Planctomycetales bacterium
GGTTCCGTTCGAGTCATAGAGCGCGAAATCAAGGTCGAAAGAGGACGTTTGCTCGTAAGTTACGCGGATATAGTCGGAACTGCTTCCGTTGGCCGCGGTCGTAAACTTAATCCAGTCGACGTCCTCGCCGTCGTGCAAACTTAGTCTGTCGTTGGAGTAGTATTCGATCAACGTTCCCAAATCGTAAGCCTCGAACCATTCGTCGTTTATCTCGAACTCGTCCAAGTACGATTCGTAAGCGCCCAGATCGACGGCTCCGTTGACGACGCGCGAACTCCCCGCGATATCGTAATCGGACAAGACGTAGTCGAGACTTCCTTTGTCGATAGCCTGAGAGCGCGCCGAGAGTCGGTAATCGCCGTTTTCAGCGTCGACGAAGAGCGGGAGCGAAGCGTCGTAGACGTAATTAACGACGCCTTCTTCGGAGGCGTCGCTCCATTCGTCGAACGACGACAAGACGTAAAAGCCGTCGACAGTCGCGAAACCCGCGTTGGAGACGTCGTCGCCCGCGTTCGCGGAATTTTGCGCGACGATCGTGTTGTAAAACTTGTAAGATCCGCTGTAGAGTCTCGCCCCTCCGCCGTAGTTGGTCGCGACGTTGCCGGCGATCGTGCAGTTGAAAAACATTCCGACCGCAGCCCCTCCGCCAAAGACGGCTCCTCCAAAGTTCGCTTCGTTGTCGGCGAGGACGCAGTTTGCCAAAGCGGTCTTGCCCTCGACGTAGAGCGCGCCGCCGCGTCTTGCCGAGCCGCCGACGATTTCGCAGTCGTAGAACGTCGCGGTTCCGGCTTTCGCGAGGTAAATCGCGCCGCCGTCTCCGTCGTCTCCGGTCGACGTCATGCTTACTGCTCCGTCGGCGATACGCAGACCGGCGATCTCGACGTTTTGACCGGTTATCTTGAAGACGCGCGAAGCGCCGTTCGCGCTGATCGTAATTCCGAGTTCTTTGGTTTCTTCGTCGAACAAACCGGTCGCGTCGATCGTAATCGACTTGTCGATCGTCAATTCGGATCCGTCGAGCGTAATCGTTTCTCCCTTCAACGAATAGTCGAACTCGACGAACCGGCTCTGTCCGTCAATTCCGGCGTGAGCGATCGCTTCGCGCAACGAAATCAAGCCGTCGAAGGGATTAACGACGTCGTCTGCGGTCGTGACGACGGTCGAGGCGTCTTCGCATTGCAATTCGTAGGCGCCCAGGTCGACGAAACCGTTGGCGATTCGCGGAGCGCCGACGAGGTCGTATTCGGTCGCGACATAGTCGACGCTTCCCTTGTCGATCGCCTGGGAATCCGGCGCGAGTCGGCGATAGTCGTATCCGTCGTCGAAGAGCGGAAGCGAGTCGTCGTAGACGAAATTGACGACTCCCTCGTCGTCGGCGTTGTTCCACGTCGTATAGGACGAAAGCGAATTGAAGCCGACGATTATCGCGGGTCCCCCGTTGGAAAGGTCTTCGTCGACCTTCGCCGCGTTGTCCGCGACGATCGTGTTGCGGAATTCGTAGGTTCCATAGTAGAGTCGCGCGCCGCCGCCGTAGTTTGTCGCGAAGTTGCCGGCGATCGTGCAGTTTGTAAACGTTCCCGTCGCGCCCGCTCCTCCGAAGACGGCTCCTCCGAATTCCGCGACGTTGTCGGACATGCTGCAGTTCGTCAACGACGCGTTTCCGGCGAGGAAGAGGGCTCCTCCGCGCCGAGCCGAACCTCCGTCAATTTCGCAGTCGACGATCGTCAAGGTTCCGGCTTCGGTCAGACGTATGACGCCTCCGTCGCCGTCGTCTCCGGTCGACGTTCCGCTTGCCGCGCCATTCGTCGCGCGCAGACCGGCGAGCGTCGCGTTCCCGCGCGTTATGTTGAAGACGCGCGACTGGTTGTTCGCGTTAATCGTGATTCCAAGCTCTCCGGTTTCCTCGTCGCGCAGATCGGTCGCGTCGATCGTAATCGACTTGGAAATCGCCAATTCCGTTCCGTCGAGCTCGATCGTCGCGCCTTTGAGGGAGGAGTCGAAGGTAATCGTCGATTCGAGCCCGTTGGTTCCGGCGTAGGCGATCGCTTCGCGAAGCGAAATCATCGCGTCGTTTGGGTCGACGACGTCGAGGTTTGTCGTGACGACGGTCGAGGTGAGGTCGCGCAGCAATTCGTAGGCGCCCAGATCGACGACGCCGTTGACGACGCGCGGAGAGCCCGTAATGTCGTATTCGGTCGCGACGTAGCCTTCGAACCCTTTGTCGATCGCCTGCGAATCTTGCGCGAGGCGATAGCTTCCGTCGGCGAAGAGGGGTTTCGAGGAGTCGTATCGGTAGTTGTCGGCGAATAGCTCGTAAGAGTTCGTCCACGCGGCGAAGGACGACAAAGAACGATACCCTTTCACGTTGACGGAACCAGCTTTGGAGAGGTCGGCGTCGGCGTCGGCGGCGTTGGTCGCGACGATAGCGTTGTAGAACTCGTAATTTCCGCCGTTGAGTCGCGCGCCGCCGCCGTAGTTCGTCGCGTTGTTGCCGGCGATCGTGCAGTTGACAAACGCTCCGGTTCCGTTCAAACCAAAGACGGCGCCTCCGAACGCGGCTTCGTTGCCGGTCAAAACGCAGTTCGTCAACTCCGCTTCTCCGGCGAGGAAGAGGGCTCCGCCGCGCCGCGCGGAACTTCCGACGATTTCGGAGTCGACGACGGTCAGGGTTCCGGCCTGGGTCAATCGAATCGCGCCTCCGTCGCCGGCGTCTCCCGTCGACGTCCTGCTCGCGGCGCCGTTCGCGACGCGCAGGCCGGCGAGCGTTACGTTTCCGCCCGTTATGTTGAAGACGCGCGACGCGTTATTCGCGCCGATCGTCAAGCCGAGTTCTCCGGTTTGGTCGTCTCGCAGGTCGGTCGCGTCGATCGTAATCGTTTTGTCGATCGTCAATTGCGTTCCGTCGAGCCTAATCGTTTCGCCTTTGAGGGACGAATCGAAGGTAATCGTCGTTCCGAAACCGTTGGTTCCGGCGAGCGCGATCGCCTCGCGGAGAGAGAGCCTCTCGTCGCTTTCGTCGACGACGTCGCCGGCCGTCGTAACGACGATCGGCGGAGCGCCGACGGACGTGATGGCGTAAGCGCCCAGGCTTGCGTAATCCGTGTAAATCGTCCTGCCGTCGACAACCTTTCCGGTTCCCGCCACGCTGAGATAGTACTTGCCGGGCGCGAGTTCCGAGGCGTCGATTTCCACGTAAAGCGCGTCGACAGGATCGTAAGTCTCGATCAAATTTCCGGAGGCGTCGTATAGATCGACGATCGCGTCCAGATTCGTCACGGAAACGACGCCGCCGACGGTAATCGTCTCGATTCCTCCGGGAAGGTCGAACGAGAAGAAGTCGACGTCCGTGTTGCGCTCGATCAAGCCGGAGCCGAACGTTCCGTTGACGACGAAATTCAGGGGCGTCGCGGTCGCGACGGAGTCGCCATGATCGTCGTCGCGGTATCCGAACCCGTTTTGGGTCGTTATGATAGCGAGATCGTCTTCATGATTGTTGGCTCCGGAGTATTCTCCTTTTGACCATTGGGTGAGTTCCTGATGGTCGCTGTTGCCCATGATGGGGGCCCAGCCGTCGGCTCCCGCATAGTACGAGACGCCGCCGGTCGTGCCGTCATGACCGAGCCCGACGGCGTGTCCTACTTCGTGAGAAATCGTTTCGGCGACGCCTTTCACGTTGTAATCTTCGGAGAAAATGAAGGCCGGCGTGTCGGAGTTCCAACTAAACGAGCCGACGTAAGCCACCCCGACGACTCCGCTGCCGTTGTCGTACCAGTCTTGGCTCGAACCTCCGATCGCCGCTCGGATTCCGTACTCGACGTCGTTGTCGCCGCTCCTGGCAAGCTGATCCGCCGTCGGCTCTTTCGTCGTCACGTTGACGTCGAAGGGGGCGTAGTCTTCGCTGACGCGCAGCCAGATTTCGTAAATATTTCGCAATTCCCGATTAGAAAAACTCGTCGCGTCGCCGTCGACGTCGTACGCGGGGGTTACGATTGTGGCGCCGTTCTCCCATCTCGTTCCCGAACATACGTTGCCGTCAAAGTCCAGATAAAGCGTGAACGTCGATTCCGGCAGGCTGCTGAGATTGAACGCGAATTCCGGCGAAACCGCTTCCGGATTTTGACCGGCTTCGATCAGCATCTGGTCGACCGTTTTTTTGAAGGCGAGAGATTCTTCGACGTCCGACGTTTTCGAAGCTGAAGCGGAACATCCGGGACAGCCGGACGCGTCGACGACGATCGGGGCGATCGTCTTTGTTTCCAACGCGTTCGCGACGTAAAAGGATTCGGCGTCAAGAGAATCGTTTTGATAGTCGGGCGCGTTCGCGAAGGGCGGAACGGCGCTTAAGAGGGCTCGTTCTTCGAGATTTTCGAGGAACATGCGGGAGGGGTTTGGCGCGGGACGCTTTTTCAGAGTCGAAGCCGAGAACCGCCCGTCCGGTTTAACTTGACGAGTTCCGAACAAAGAAGGTCGGGAGTTTTCCGATTTG
>CAMZEO010000308.1 GCA_947305735.1 uncultured Planctomycetales bacterium
CAGAATGTCGTCGCTTCCGTTTCCGCACATAATCCAGTCGGGCTCGACTCCGTACAAGGCGGCGGCGGCTTCGCGAAAAAGCTGTCCCACCGAGTTAGGATAACGCGACAAGCCGCGTTCAGCCGCCGCGCGGATCGCGTCGTAAACCTTTTCGGAAGCGCGATAGGGATTCTCGTTCGTGTTCAACTTGACGGCCTCGTTCCCCTTCGGCTGCTCGCCGGGAACGTAACCCGCCATCGCTTCTATGTTGGGTCTGATAAAACTCATAAGCAACGCCTTTTGACAATTCCATCCGGTTTCCCTGAGGAAACCGCCGTCGCCGGGAAAAGTTGACTCGCGGCGGCGTTAATCAATCAAAGACCATGCCAATATTATAATCTCGTCGACCAGTAATACAACCCTGTTGAGGATTGTCGGATCGACTGGAAAAAAACGACGTCAAACGAAGCGACGTCGAGCGTCGGCTTCTCCTCTACGCCGCGAGAGCAAAAGCCAGCAAGACTCCTAAAACGAGAACGTTTCGCGAGCTTAACTCCAACACCCTGACCAGAGCGGAACCGGATCGAATTTTAACGAGCAAACGCCAGGTTTTCCAGTGAAGAACCAAATAGAAAAGCAACGCGACAAGCGAAAGAACGTTCAAAAGATCCCCGCGACGCCAAAAAACGATCGTCAACAACAAAACGACAATTAAACCGTTCGCAAGATAGAAATATCTTCCAAACCGTTCGCCCAACAACACGACCAGCGTATACTTTCGATGAACGCGATCTCCGTCGCGATCGCGATAATTATTCGACACGAGAATATTGTCGACGGCGAATCCGACCGCCAAACCGACCAAAACGGCGTTCAGCGTAATCGCGTTTGTTTGCAAATAGTAAGTAAATCCGACGGCGACAAAACCAAAAAACGAGACGACGAGAACGTCGCCCAGTCCGACGTACGCCAGAGGAACCGGTCCCGCCGAATAAAGAAGGCAAAAAACGCATGAAACGAGCCCCACGGCGATTAACTTCCAACCGCCGTAAGGAAGCGTCCCCAGACCGAAACAACACGCGACGGCAAGCGACAAAAACGTCGCAACGAGCATGGCGCGAGGAGTGATCCACCCCGAGCCGACTCCGCGAGCCGGTCCCACGCGATCCGCGCCGTCCGCGCCTTTTTTAAAGTCGGAGTAATCGTTGATAAAATTTGCCGCTATTTGCGCGAACACGGCGAAGAAAAAACAGCAAATCGCCGGAATCGGACGAAAACTCTCGTCGGACGAGGAAAGATCGCTCCATGCGAGCGAAAGCGCGACGACGACCGGTATGGCCGACGCCGCAAGCGACCAGGGACGAGAGGCTAGAAACCATGCTTGAAAAAAATTCGGGCGACTTGCGTTCGCGTCTTGATTTTCTCGTTTGTTAGTCATCGTTGTAATTATCCGCGGTTCAAGACAATTTGGGAAGTTCGTATCCTTTGCGTTGCTCGCGCGAGAAGAACGAGGCGGCAAGGTCGTCGCCGACGATTTTCTCTTCTTTCGAATCCCACTTAATTTCGCGACGGAGCCTGCACGCGATGTTCGCCAAATGGCAGACGTTCATGCCCAGAACGTTTTCTTCCACGTTCGAAACGGGCTTGCCGCCCTCGCGAACGCACGTGAGAAAATTTTGTTTATGCCCTTCGAGCGGCATACCGTTAAAAAGAGCGAGATAATCGTCGAGCGTCAATTCGTTCTTCACGCCGTCGTCGATCGGCTTGCCCGCGATTCGCTCGCGATTGACATGAATACGACCGTTGGCGCCTTCAAACAAAATTCCGTTGCCGTCCTTGGCGTCGCTGACAATATCGAATTCGGAACCGTCCGAAAACTTGCAGCGAACGTTAAACGTTATCGGCGTGTTGTAAACGTTGTCTTTCGTCGGGTATCCGTCTTTATAGGGAACGATAAACGTCGCGTCGGAACCGTCGATGGAAACGGGACCGGTTCCAATCGTTTGACGACCGAGGGCCCAAAGAGCGGCGTCCACATGGTGAGCGCCCCAATCGGTAATTTTGCCGCCGGAATATTCGAACCACCAGCGAAAAAGAAGATGACCTCGCCCTTGTCCGAAGTTGTCCGCCGAAAAGAATTCCGTCCGGTTCTCCCAGCAATAATCGCGAAGGGGCGCCTGACCCTGCCAACGCTCCCAATCAAGCGTCGCGGGAGGATCGCGTCGGGGAATCTCGCCGGAGTAGCGACCTTGATCGACAATGCACGTCGCGCGCTTGATCTCGCCGAGAAGACCTTTGCGGATAATCGCCGCCGCCGTTAGAAACTGGTCGCGCATCGCGCGCTGTTGCGTCCCGACCTGAAAAACTTTGCCGTATTTCTTTTGCGCGGCGCGAATCAGTTGATTCTCCTCGAGCGTGAGCGTCAACGGCTTTTCGCAAAAAACGTGCTTCCCCGCTTGCATCGCTTCGACGGCGATTTTCGTATGCCAATGGTCGGGAGTTCCGATGGAAACGACGTCGACGTCGTCTCTGTCGAGAATACGACGATAATCGTCGCAGGCGTCGGGAGGAGCGACGTCGTCGCCCTTATTCCTACCGATCTTCGGATTCTTCAATACTCGAGCGAGACCGTATTCCGAATCAAGGTCGCATATCGCCACGACGTCGGTCAGGCCGTTAAATTCGCCGAGATTGCCGGCGCCGCGAGAACCGACTCCTATGGCGGCCAAACGAACGCGATCGCTTGGCGCCTGAGCTTGAACGCTTTTGGGCGCGCCCGACGCAAAATAGGGAGTCGCGAACGCCGCGCTCAAAATCGTCGCCGTTCGAAGGAACTCGCGGCGCGTCGAAACTCCGGAAACGCCCGCGATTTTTACGTTGGAGGAGACGGCTCTAAATTCGTTTTTCGTTTGATTTCCGTTCATGGCGACGTCCTGATTTCTTGCGGCGTTAAACAAAAAGAGCGATCGTCGCGAGCCTTGTTTGCCCCGATGATCGCTCGCAAGGCGGCGCGACCGTCAGTCGTTCTTCTTTGGCGCGAGCGCGTCTTCCATGGCGTCGATGTAGCGACGCAAACGTTCCAGTTCGTTAGTGACGGCGCGAAGTTTCAACATATTCTCGACTCGTTTGAGCAATTCCAACTTGTGAATCGGTTTGCTCAAATAGTCGTCGCAACCGACTTTAACCGCGCGCTCGATATCGCCAAGCTCGCTCAACGCCGTGACCATAAGAATCATGACGCCCGACGTTTCAGGATTGCTTTTAAGCTTTTCGCACACTTCGAATCCGCTCATCTTCGGCATCATCACGTCGAGCAGAACGAGATCCGGTTGGAACGACTCGACCTTTTCCAGCGCGTCCAAACCGTCGTTGGCAAATTCCAGTTCGTAACCCTCTTTAACAAGAAAAGCTTCGAGCAATTCCTGATTGACGGGTTCGTCGTCGGCGATTAATATACGATCCTTTCGCGTCGAAGTCATTTCGTTTCTTTCCTTATCGTAACCTATTGAAACGACGTCGTTAAACTCGACGTCGCCGTTGCTCGATCATTAAGAGTCGGCAACCGTTTCTTCCGTCTCTTCCTTTTCCGCCGTTTCGTCGCGCTCGCGAAGTTCCTGTTTGCGCAATTCGTTCATTTTGCGAAGCTGGGCGGCGAAACGAGCCTCTTGCGCCTTCATCAACGCCTCCTCGGCAAGTTCGTGATTGCCGCATTTAACGGCGAGCGAACTAAACGCCGTAAAATAAAACGGATCGTCCTGTTCGAGTTCGCACGCTTTTTCCATTGATTCCAACGTCGTCTGATCGTCCCCTTTGTCTTGCGAGAAGACCGCCAAAGCCAGATAGCCAAGCGCGTAGTCGGGATAGACGGCAAGCATCCTTTTCAATTCGGAAATCGCTTGAGCCAACTCGCCGCTCTGTTGCAAAGCGACGCAGGCGTCGTACCATTCTTCTTTCGATTTTATCTCTTCGCTCATCGCAATATTCGCAAAATTTCAACGTCAAAAAATAACGCCTCTCCGCGTCAAACGGAATCAAAGACGCTTACGAACGCGGTCACAGCGCGCGACGAATTCGGCGTCGCGTTTGTCCAAAGACGGGCTTGCGTTCCGGGGGAGCCTCTTGCTCCGCAGGTTTCGAATAAGCCTCGAAACCGGGAAGTTCCATGCGTTCGAGAAGGCGATTAATACGAATTTCAATTCGAGTCAGTTCCGCACCTTCTTCCGCAGTAACGAGGGTGAACGCCACCCCTTCGCGCCCCATTCGTCCGGCGCGACCAACCCTGTGCACGTAGTCGTCGCAGTATTGAGGAACGTCGTAGTTCACAATATGCGAGACCGTCGACACGTCGATGCCGCGACCGACGATATCCGTCGCGACGAGAATCTTCGTCTTTTCCGCGCGAAAGTCGCGCATGATGCGATCCCGTTTCGTCTGAGGAAGATCGCCGTGAATCGCTTCGACCTTTTTG
>CAMZEO010000309.1 GCA_947305735.1 uncultured Planctomycetales bacterium
CTAACGACGTCGTCTTTTTCACAAGAAGTCCCATCTTCGCGGGCGCCGTAAATTCCCAGATCAAAAAATTGGGTCAATTCAAGTCTGTCGCATTCTGATCTCAACCTTGTTTCATCCGTGCCGCTTGCCAGACAAAGAGCGATCCCGTTTGATTTCAAGATTTTTAAAAAATCTAGAACGCCGGGCGTAACGACGTCGGCGATTCTCTTTTCTCCAGAATCTAAGCTTGCAAACTGCGAATCAACCAATTTGTCGAGTTCCAAGTCGTATTGTTTCTTATAAACGATTGGTTTCTCTGGAACGCCCCCCCGTTTTGAAATTTCCTCAGCCAAACGCTCGCCCAATACAACCATGGAACGCCCCGTCTCTTTTTCGATATACGCGCGAACAATCGGCTCAACTTCGTCCTTCGACACCCCGGAAAGACCAGTAAGACTTGCGCAAGCTGACGCGGCTACGACGTCTTGCCACCCGCATCTCAAATTTGCGACAGTGCCGTCGAAATCAAAAAAAGCCGCTTTAAATTTTCGTCCTAGCTTTGGATAATTAACGACTTCAATATCAAAAAACAAAGGAAGAACGTTTTGCATGAGCGATACGAGCGCGTGTTCGTAAAGCATATGCATATCTTCCAATTGCTCCATCGAATTAGTTGGCGCAATCAAAATCTCGTCGCAGTAACTCTTCATCTTACCACCGTCCCGACCTCCAAATCCGATTGTAGTCATCCCCATAGAACGAGCGGTTTGAAGAGCTTTGATAATGTTGGGCGAATTGCCGCTGCCGCTGAAAACAATTAATAAATCGCCCGGTTCAGCGTAAGTTTGCAATTGAATGGCGTAAATATCCTCATAAGAGAAGTCATTGGCAAGGCACGTGACAATAGGAGAACTGTCGTTGAGACAAACTGCGCGGAAACCAACGCGTCCGTAAACGCGAGCGCCTTTGAGGAGGTCGTTGCACATATGAGAAGCAGTGGCGGCGCTCCCGCCGTTGCCGGCGGTAAAAATCCTCTTTCCGCTTTGCTTGGTTGTAAGAATAAGCCCAGCAATTCGAGCGAGGACGTTAAAATTCGTACGAGCGAGGTCTGCTGCAACCTGCCGCGCATATTTGTCCAAAAAGGAAGAAGCGTCTTTTTCGTTATAGTTCATAGTCGTATCCTAACGCCCAAACAAAGACTGTCATTCCACAAAAAGAAGTTTGCGTACCTACTTGCCAGTTTTCATACAAGAACTCGCTTCTAGTTCAAAAACGGTTCTCCACAGCCTTGGAATTATACCCTTACCTTTAGACTTCATCAATGAGTGGTTCACCCGTAAATTCTTTTGAAAAAAATATGATTTTTTGACTTTTACATTTGAAAGCGACGTGACGTCACGGTATACTGAGGCGAGGGAGCTTGGGCAAATGCAAGTGCCTTATTAGACGCTCCGTCTTTGGCGTTGGTTTGTCTCGAGTCGACAAACCGCGCGTTGGTTTTGTCGTTCATCACATTAATGAGGATTTTTCGCAATGGAAAATATGCCCGTAGGCGTTTTCGCCAGTATCGACGCGGGTCTTGGCGTCAAGTTGGAAGTTGTTCGTGATCTTGGTATCAAGACCATTCAATTGCATACTCCCGCAAAAGCGTCGAGGACGCCTGAAAACGCAAAAGCGTTCTTAGAAAAACTTAACGACTACGGAATCACCACGACAGTAGTCTTCCTGGGTTTTGAAGGGGAAACCTACGAAACAATTGCGCGCACGGCGGAAACGGTGGGTTTTGTTCCGGAATCCACTCGCGAAGCTCGTTTACAAGAAGCTCGTGAAATCGCCGATTTTGCAAAACTATTAGGAGTGGAAGCCATCGGTTCGCATATTGGATTTGTTCCTCATGACGTCAATTCAGACTCCTACAAGGGGATGGTTGCCGCAATTCAGGAATACTGCGATTACCTCAAGAGCAACGGACAACGTCTCCACCTTGAAACTGGTCAGGAGGAAGCGGAAAAATTACTCACTTTTCTGAAAGACGTTGGTCGAGACAATATCTTCATCAATTTTGACCCCGCCAATTTGATCCTTTATGGTATGGGTAATCCCATTGAATCGCTCAAAAAGGTGGCGAAGTACGTCCGTTCCTGCCATTGTAAAGACGCCGTGCCAACGACCGGGACTCCGGGAGTTGATTGGGGATCTGAGGTTCCCTTTGGTCAGGGCGCGGTTGACGCCAAACTTTTCATTCAAACGCTGAAAGAAATAGGTTATACGGGACCTCTAACGATTGAACGTGAAATACCGGAAGAGCCGGAACGTCAAAAAGCGGAAATTGGTCAAGCTCTTGAACTAATCGAATCGATCAAGGCTTCTCTGTGATATTTTAACGCGTCTCGTCCGTTCAATCCTTGTAAGTCTTCGAACGGACGAGACCTCGCGTTGTTTTTGTTGAGATTGGACGTCAAGTTGTGTTTTTCGTAGCATAAGGAGAATATATGCCGATTATTTCTAAATCATTCCCTCATTCGCTCGGCAAAGTCGAGGCTGTGCGTCGGATCCGCGAACGCATCTCAACGGAAAAGATTAACAAATCAAACGTCGCGACGGTAACCAAAGAAGTGTGGGTCGATCCCTGTCGCCTTGAGTTTTCGATGACTGTTCTTGCCTACAGAATAGACGGCTCATTGCAGATTGAAGATTCAGAAGTCCTGCTTAACTTGAACTTGCCTATGGGCGCCGTAATGTTTAAAGGCATGATCGAAAGTCAGATTGGTCAGCAGATGAAGTTGATGCTCGCATAAAGCCCGATTTTCAATGAAAAATTCCAAATTTGATTCTTCACGGTCTGGTTAGAGTTTTGTTTTCGTCCTGTCCACTTACAGTCGTAGGAGTTGCAAACGCTGGCGTTTCAAAAGGGCGCCTTCTCGTGGGCAAAAGCGTCTCATTAATAGATCCTCCCACCTTCGTGTTTTGTGGCGCTTCCTGCTCCATTTGTTAAAATATTTCTGCAAAAGACGTCTGAAGTTGGCTTGTCTTGTTTTTCACAAGAAGATGCGACGGCGTAGGAAGGATGCAGCCTATTTCCGGTGGCAATCTGTTGATTTATACTAGTCTCCGGCGCGACGCGATCGTTTTTTTTCGCGACATTTGACGCATTGAGACGCCCAAACGACGGAAAGTTGTTTAGCGGTCTATTTGAATCGTTACGCTGATCGACATTCTGCGCTCGAGCAATGGAATCATTCCACGACGTTTTATCCCTTTGTTTTCCAGAAATTTGCAAATTATCCCAAAATCTACCGGCAGGATTAAAGTCGCCCATTGGAACAGACGACGGAGCAGATTCTTTACTACCGGGGTGCGAAATTGCTAAACGCTCGTTGTGAGCAATAATAATTCCCTCGTCTTCAAGGGGGTTAAACTCGCGCAATTTCCTGGTTGGAGGCAAATCGATAGGTTGATTATTCTTCTCCCATTCGCGTACCCATTCGACCCAATCTCTTTGAAGGCAACCAAGTGAATCGCATTGATAATATTTCTTCAAAGCCGCGTCCCAATTCTTGGTCTCGCTTCCCTCCCTCGCAAATTCTATAAGCCTCTGTCTTCCTCCCAAAAGAATTAAGTATTCGCACACTGAAAACACTTGAGAGTAAAAAGGCGTGAGATCTTCTGGATAATCCTTCAAAGAAACCATATGGTTGAACGCTATTCCGCGATCTGTATGGAGAAACTCAACTAACATTTTACGATAGCGCATACGTTCGCCGCGAGCCTCGACGGATGTAGCCATTCCCTCGTCAAGCCACCGAGGGGCAGGCGCGCGAAAGTAGGAAGCAATAATCGTGTGGGTAATTTCATGGGGAAGAACGGAGTCAAGAATTCTCTCCTCGCTCCCCTGAACAGTCATTTTCCAATCATAGACTTCGCCGTTAGAAAAGGTAAAGGTTGTTTCGCCTCCGGCGGCTACTTCATCGCCCGTTTTCGTAAAAACTTCGCATGGATTTCCCCATTTAGGAAGCTTTTGACCAAGCCAAAGCATACTCAACTCTGCTCGTAATCGTTCAGCGGTGTCGCCGACTTTTTTGGCAAACGAGGAATTGGACGCTCGCACGACAAAATTATCTGTCCTATACGTCGCGGCTTGTATAGTGGAAGACGATTCTCCAGCAGTAAGCCCCGTCAACACGATCAAAAGCGCCAAAAACAGTGTGCGACCACAAGAAGGAATGATCGCGCAAGAATGCTCTCCAAATATCTCAAAACGGTTTGTAGAGAAACGCATAACCGCTTGATAAAGAGATTGGGCTTTCTTGCTCACATTTTTCTCCTTGAATATAGAGGACGTCGCTTACGACGTTCCTGGCGCTAACACCTGAATAATCAAGAATTTGACATTGCAATCCTTGACTCGCGCGATCAAAACGACGGCATATGCTACAAAAAAATGTTGCTCGAATAAATACCA
>CAMZEO010000310.1 GCA_947305735.1 uncultured Planctomycetales bacterium
ACGTCGTGCTTAACGGCGTGAGGATCATCAACGCGACCAACTCGGGTAAGGGCGGGGCGATCTATAGTAATGCAAAAAATCTCACGGTAACCAACTGCGTGTTTGAAGACAACTCGGCGAGTTACGGCGCGGCGATTAGCGTTGAAGGAACGAACGATCAACAGTACAATATCACTATTAAAAACAGCGTCTTCAACAACAACAACTCGGCGCATTCCGGCGGCGCGCTCTCCTACACTGGCGTCGCGTCCAGCACAATTACTATTGCAAATGCTCAATTCCTCAACAATTCGAGCAACTCGGCAGCTCCAACGCAACCTAATATTCACATTTATGGAGGAGGCGCAATATATGCAGGCGAGAGCGGTGGGAACGGTCCGACAATGACGATTGAGGGAAGCGTGTTCCGCAACAATGTCTCGCATAGAGCCAGCGGAGGCGCGTTATGTTCCGAAAATGTTAGCGTGAATGTCAAGGATTCTGTATTTGAAAACAACGTCTCGAGCGTTAGCTCCGGCGGCGCGTTCTATTTCTATGACAACAGTATCTATCACAACGTTCCAAGTAAAACGGCGACTGTACAGCATTCAAAATTCATCGACAACGTCGCCTACAATAGCGGCGGAGCTATTGCAACCAGTTGCGACGGCGCGGCTTATGTGCAAATAGATCTCTTTAACGAATTTGTTGGAAACAGAACCGTTGCGGTTGGGACCAACCAGGGACAAGGAGGCGCGTTATATCTGGGAACCTGCTCCGCGTTTCTCTCCGACAACGTTTTTCGCGAAAATTCGGCAAAGGTTGGCGGCGCCGTCTGGTGCTACTCGTACAAGAATACCAACCGCTTCGATATTGTTAATTCCGCGTTTTTTGAAAACGAAGCGGATAGCGGCGCGGCCGTCGGTTTTTCTGCGGGAACAAGCGACGTTGGCTTAATAATGGATATTCGCTACACGACCATGGCGGGCAATACCGGGCATAACGGTTCCGCCGGCTCCACGCTTTATATCTCTCACGCTTCAGACGGCAAAAAGGGAGCGTTAAATTTGGTCGATTCGATACTGGTTTCAGACGCGCCTAAAGGTCAGGAAGTTCAGTTCGTTAACTCCGACGCGAAGACCAATGTTTCTCTCAACGCCAGTTACGCCCTTTTAAGCGACAAGTCAAGCTGGAATTGCGGCGTCGGCGTTCTGGAATACGATCCGGCGCTTCCGCTCTTTAGCGATCCAACTAGCGGCGATTATACCTTGGCCGAGAATTCTCAAGTGCTGAATCGCGGCGAGGATTTATATAGGTGCGAACGATATGAGGGGGTTGCTCCCGAACGAATCGACGCATATCGCGACGTTCAGGGCTTGCCGCGTCAGGTTGGCGGGCGTATCGACCTGGGCGCGTACGAATATCAAAACTACGAGCCGCGAACATGGACGGTTTCGTCGACGTCGGACGACCCGACCGACGAAGACTCGTTGCGCTATATCCTAGCCAACGTCCACGAAGGCGATTTCGTCTTCTTTGACGAGTCCCTACGCGGCGAGACGATCACCCTGACGAACGGACAATTCCAGATTTTTGAATCGATTACGGTCGACGCGACCAATCTCTACGACGAAGAGAACGACAAGCCGGGTCTTACGATCGACGCCGATTACGAATCGAGAATCTTCCGGATCGAACGCTATGCCGGAGATGTGATAATTAAGGGACTGACGCTTACAAACGGCGTCGCCTATGCGGACGGCGGCGGCGCGATTTACAAATGTCAGGATTCCGATCTAACGCTTGAACGGTGTCACGTTGTCTCGAATATGGCGATGGTTGGAGGCGGCGGGGCGATTCTAACCGACGGCGACTCGTTAAAAGTCGTCGATTCGCTCTTTAAAGCGAACAAATCGATTTCGTCTGAGACAGGACATTTCGGCGGAGCGATTTATTCAAAACATACGTCTGTTATTGTTGAATCCTCGACATTTATCCGTAATTCCGACCAACGCGACGGGGGCGCCATTTTTGTTGAGCGCGCAGATTTGGCAATCAACGATTCGATATTCTCCAAAAACACTTCGGGCGGAGTCGCCGCTTTCAAAGTATACGGCAACGGAAACATGAGCGTCAGCAACACGCTTATAAGCGACAATGTTGGAGCGTCCGTCGTCCAGATTTCAACGACAAACACGTCAAACGAACCGGACGCGATGAACCCGATGTACGGGCGTCTCTACAACGCGACGATCGTTAACAACGTCTGCAGTCAGCCTCCGGTGAACATCTTTTCAGGTACGACGAGCAAACCCGGAACTTTTAATATTTACAACTCAATTATCGCGCTTAATACGACAGGCGGCGCTCGACAATATGGGCCCAGCTCAACTGCAAATGGCAACCAGACCTACAATGTTTACAACACCCTTTCGTCCACCCCGTTAGGAACTAATGGCGATAACGTTACTTACGCGGGTTCAAACAACATTACCTATGTCGGCGGTCCCCTCTTCGCCGACGCCGCGAACGGCGACTATACCCTAGCGCCGGATTCCGCCGCGATCAACGCGGGAACGGACGCCTTCGGCGATACCGGCTACGCTTTGCCCGAGAAAGATCTCGCGGGCGAGACGCGCGTTCAGGCGGGGCGCGTCGATCTGGGCGCCTACGAAACGACCGGAAGAACGGTCGTGGTAACCTCGGCTTCCGACAATCCGAACGATCCCGGCTCGTTGCGTTACGCGCTCGACAACGCGCGCCACGGCGATTACATTATTTTCTCCGACGCCCTGCGCGGCAAGGCGATCTCGGTAAACTCGCCGCTCGAAGTTACGAAAGCGGTTACGATCGACGCGTCGTTCTTCCTCGCCGACGGCATGATCGTTGACGTCGATGAAGAAGGAAACGCCGCAGAAACCGGCGATCCTAACACGTTCGAGCCTAACGACTGCATGGAAGACGCTTATGATCTGGGCGCGTTGACCGAAGACTACTACAACGTCAATTTGGATTTGTACGACTGGTACGACGAAGACTGGATCAAATTTACGACGGTCGCCTACGGAAGTTCCGACGACGAGTTTATTTGTATAGAGTACGAACCCGACGACGGATTCGATCATGATATTGGTCTATTTGACTCCAACGGCAATCTCGTCAGATACTCGCGGGGAACTTCGGGCGAAGAATATGTAACGCTAAACGACTTGCCGGCGGGAACGTATTATCTCCGTATCTACAATTATTGTTATGACGGCGGATACTATGACGACGACGGCGAATACCTCGAGGAAGGATATGCTGTAGGAGGCGCTTATACGTTGCGCATATCGCCCCCCGCGCCAAAGGCTAATCCTTACGGCAACGGTCTCGCGATTCTCGGCGGCGACGATTGGGACGATCCGTCGGGCGCGTCGCGGCTCTTTACGATCGACGCGTCGAATCAGCAAGTCGTTTTCAGAGGTCTGACTTTCGCCAAAGGCTATTATCGCGACGACGCGGCGACCGTTTCCGCGCCGCAAGGCGGCGCCGCGATCTACAATATGAACGCGAACGTTACCGTAACCGACGCGCTCTTCGCCGACAACAGGGCGTCCTACGGGGGCGCGATCCTCAACGGCGACGGAATCAATAGAGCCTCGCTGGCGCTGGAAAACGTCGAATTTGCGGACAACAGCGCGTTCTACGGAGGCGGCGCGATCTTTAGCGCGCAAAACGCGTCGTTCGATATCGCCGACTCGAGCTTCCATGGGAACGTTTCGAACGCGTGGTTGAATCCTAACGCCGCCAATCTTACGACGGCGGCGGATTCGACCGGTCGATTTGAGCTCTGGGCGGGAGCGATCTACAACTATTTTGGAGTCGGCCAAATTGCCGATTCGACGTTCGACTCCAACGAAACTCATTCCTATTCGTCCGGGGCGATCTATAACAAGGGAGAAACGGCGAATCTGAGAATCGAACGTTCGACTTTCGCGCGCAACGCCTCTTACGGAACCGCCGGAGCCGTCGAGAATCGCCAGGGAACGATGAAGATCGTCGATTCCGATTTTATCGAGAACGTCGCGATTGCCGGAATCGCCGCGGACGGAAATCCGTCCGGCGGCGGCGCGATCTGGAACAACGGCGGAACGCTGTCGATCGAGTCGAGCCGACTTATCGGCAACGAGTCGCAAAACTACTACGGCGGCGCGATTTACAACCTTGACGCGCAATTGACGATCAAAGACAGCGTCATTTCCGGGAACTCGGCGGGCGCGACGACGACCGGTTCCGAGCAGTACGACCGACAGGGAACGACGCCCGACGCTATCGTCGATTTTGAGAAGAGTTACTGCGCCGGACGCGGCGGAGCGATCTTCGTCTGCTCGAAACATACGAGCGGATACTCGAACGCGACGATTACCAACACGATTATCGACGGCAACAGCGCGGGATACGGCGGCGGGATTTGCGTCC
>CAMZEO010000311.1 GCA_947305735.1 uncultured Planctomycetales bacterium
CATGGCAAACGGATTTAAAGCAAACGCTGCCTATTTCAAGTTGGGTTTCCTTGACAAAAATGAAGTCGCCTTGGGAAGGCAGTTTAAGGAAATGCTGCCTACACTGTGGATGAAAGCCGGTGCGCACGGCCCCTGCCCCAGCATTGGAGATAAGATCCCGGAAATGCTAATCCTGCCAGAAAACCGTTTTGCTGTGCTGATAGATGAAAAGAGCTCTCTGAATTTTGTTGAGCAATTCGTTCGAACAAGTAAAGGCCGAGATCATACGGAAATCCGTACTAATCGTTTGACCTTCAAAATCTTCCGGCTTAGGTTCTTCACGCAAACCAACAACCTCGACGTACTGATACCCGTTATAGGTAAAACGAGGTTCAAAAAACTCTTCCTCCTCGCCGTTGCAGAAGTAGAAGTCAGTTTGAAAACCGCCCTTCATACCCGTAAGATAAGCGGGCGTTCCTTCCATAAAATGCATTTCAATATCGCGACGTTCAATCTCGCCCGACTCGGCAATTCTTTCTGAATACTTAAAGCGAACGACGTCGCCCTTCTTTTGACCATGCAGTCTAACGCGCGCCCAACCGGCGTTGTTTTGCCCCATATCGACAACCCAAACGCCGTCTTTAACCTGATTGACGCTTTTTGCCACATATGCCTTTTGGGCGCGGGAAACAGGATTCTTTTGCGCAACAAGTTTTGGATTGCCCAAGGGAGCGGGCACGACGACCGCATTGCCAAGAATCGCGCGTTCCCAAGCGCCGTTAATAATCTCGCCTTGACGGACGCAGTCAAATACAACAGGACTCGTCGAATAAGTCCAAGTCTGATCAGTTGCAATCGTTTCTTTGGAACCGTCGTCGTAAACCAACTCAAGTTGCGCCAACACGCGCGGAAAATCGCGCCACGGAGCCGCGTCAAAGTTCCAAGTCACGATCGAACGAACATCGTACCAACTATGCCCAAGCACGAACTGAAGCTCGGCTGTAGGCTCGGTAAGAGTTTGAAATTCTTCCGTAAGGTCAAGAATGTTGTAGAGGAGACGACGATCGTATCTTGTAAAAGAAGGAACAAGTAGTTGATCGCCAACTTTTGTTCCATTAAGATACGCCTCAAACAGACCAGGCGCGCAAACGGCGAGAGTCGCTTGGGTCACGTGTTTTTTGACGTCGAACTGTTTTTGGAAACAGGGCGAAATCGTTTCGGTACGGCGGCGAAGTTTTCCCCACGGGGCGCCGTCTATATCGTCAAACGCGACCTTGGCGTTCCGCCACGAAGAAGCGTCAAAATCAAGCGAATTCCAACCGTCCTTACCTTCCAGGGACGCTTTCCAGGTAGCGTCGGTTCCCAAGGTAAAAACAACGTCTTTAGGGACTCCGAAGCGGTTTGGCGCGGGCAAGTTTGTCGGCGCGTTCGATTTATCAAGAGTTCTAACTACGATCTTGCAAATTAAAGCGGTCGGATAAAGCGTCCCGTCGCCAAATTTGGTTCCATTGATTTGTTTCGTCTTATTGTCAACGGCAAAGGCAACGACGTTTTTACCTGAAACCAAATATTCAGAGATATCAATCGAACGAAGTTGATCGGGATTATAAACCATTCCGATGGAATGTCCGACCTTTCTGCCGTTTACAAATATGTCAAACCTTTGGCAAGCGGCATAATAAATGACGCCCGCAAGATTCTGGTCGTCAAAGTCCCCTTGAGGAAGATCAAGCGTAAACTCTTTGCGGAAAAACTCGAGCGCGTATCCTTCGCTTGTTTCCTGCTCCGTTGAGGCGGCAATCCAGGAAACGTCCGTCAAATCGACGTCGGGTCTAACCTCCTCCGGTTGTCCAATCCACCGAGCGACCCAGTCGTTTTGATCAACGACCCCTTGAATCCAGAATCCGCCGTTACTCCAAGGACCGACTTTATCGTCTTCGTCCCAAACTCGAACTTTCCAATAACAATGTTGGAAAGATTTTAGAGGAACGCCGTCATACTCGACGTAAAGACTATTGTCAGAAACAATTTTTCCAGAATCCCAGAGGTCTCCGACTCCAGACTCTAGACCTTCAACGGTGGAACTTACAAGAATCTGATACGCCGTTTGATATTTGCTATACGCGTCTGTCTTTGACACGGGTCGAGACGCCCAACTCAAACGCGGATTCGCAACGCCGACCCCAACAGGATTGCGGAGATTCTCCACTTGTTGTCCAACGACCTGCAACGAAGTGTCCACATCTTCATCCGCAAAAGTAAAAAAAGCTAATCCTGCGCAGACCAGCGCGCAAACGACGCTCCTGATAAAAAAACGTTTCATAGTGTCGTCCTCAAATGCTAATATCTTACATTCCAACCGTCAAATATAATCGAAACAACGACGTCGTCGTTTCATTGAAAAACAAACCTTACAACAAGCGACGAGCCTTGATTTCCAAATACTTATTAATTAGAGGAGTCGCCGCGTCCTCTGGAAAAACGTCGAGCGTTATTGCGCCTTTTGCCTCAAGCATACGCAAGGCCTTCTTTCGCCAATTCAATATTTCGGAGGCTGCTCCAGCTCGATAAAAAAGTTCGTCTTCAGTAGCGCCGTCTGATGAAGGATCTCGCCAAAACAACCGTTCAATTTCGTCGAAGGGATCTCGTTCGGAACTAAATCGTTCAATCCAAAGAGCTAGCTGATTCTTCAGTTTTTTTTTGTCTTCGACTTTGCCGCAACGCTCGCTTTCTCGTTTACGAACAAACTCGTCGTACCGTTCCACTACGTCAAAGAGCGAGTGTTCGCGTAAAAAAAGTCCCAAAGTCAAATGCGCGCCGGAAAGATTAACCAACGAACTTTCCACCATCGCGGCATTGCGTTCATCGAGAACGTTTGTCGCCAAAACGACAAGAGCGCGTTTAGGAGAATTCTTCGCCAAATACTCGAACGCGCGATCATATCGCGACTCGCAACGTTCGGGAAAAACGTCAAAAACGCCGCGAATGAGCGAGTTCATCTGGAAAATACCGCCCCGAGGGGGCACAAACTTTCGCGCGTCGTCAGAAAAGATCAGACATCCTACCTCGTCGCCCTGTTTCAACGCGATGTAAGCCAATGCAAGAGAAGCATTTAGAGCAGAATCAAACAAAGTGACTCCGTTCGAAAGGTTCATCGTTGTCCTCCCTGCGTCAATTGCAATGATAACGCGTTGATTGCGCGTCGTTTGAAAATCTCGAACGATCAACTTATTACGACGAGCGGTCGCTTTCCAATCGATGAATTTATACTGGTCGTCCTGCGAGTACTCGCGAAGACGTTCAAACTCGGCGTCCTGTCCCACTCGCCTCATTTGCCGGACGCCAAGGAGAAACAAAAGACTGGAACGTCCTAAGGTTTGAAATTGCGCAAGTTGGCAAAGATTAGGATATACTTGAAACGTGGATTTGCAAGGAATCTTACGATACCGTTTCCAAAGTCCCAAAGCGCTTGTGAACCGGATAAAAACGAATTCAAACTGAAAAGAACCTCGACGATCCCAAATCAATCGATAGCGCAATGATTCCTGAACGCCGGGTTCGATTTTCCTAGATCCAAAGAAGGAAGCGGAACTTGCGCTTTCTTCTTTCTTTTTATCCTGTGTCAAGAAAAAATCATCGTCAGTCAAGACTGGAAGCGTTCGCGCATCTTTATTACCGTCGTCGGAAATTTCCAAAGAAACGGCAAACTTCGAACGATTCGTTACGAGCAACTCAACGTCGAGAGGTTGACCTAACGATGCTATATGATCCGCGCGACGAGAGACAGAAATATCGCGTCCCTGAAAAGCGGATGTCAACCAGTCCAGAAGCGCCGTTGCCAAAAAAAGCGCGTCGAGTCCGACAACAACGAACAAAGGAACGCTCTCTTGCCCCAAAAAGAAGGAAAAACTTGAGGCAAGCGCCACTACAAAAAAAGCGCAAACACACAGTCTTGTCGGAAACGTCTTAAAAAAGGCGGCCGCGAGCAGAAACGGCGCTACAAGCGCGGTAAAAACGAGGTACAATCCATAATCCAGTATAACGCTGAAATCGTTATGCATCGCGCACCTCGCTTTAATCATCATTATCCTTTCGACGAGCGAACGCCCGCCCAAACGCGTCGGATTATTCTAAACGAAATCGTTTTAAAAGTCAAACTTGTTGAAATGCTAAGACGAGAAAAAAGAAAGAAACATTTTTACCAACGCCTACGTAAAGTCTAATGGTCGGAAGGACCATTTAGAAAACTCTCTATACGCTTGGATCGAGTAGGGGAGATTCGCTCTCCCCTCTCACACTACCGTACGTGCCGATCGGCATACGGCGGTTTAACCTAACTTCAAAGCATGACGTTTGTCATTGCCTTGCGCGCTTTCTCCTTTCCGTTCCCAAGTATTTATCGTAGGCAACGCAGTATCTGCTCATATACGTTTCGCCCTTCCTGCTGTCGGAC
>CAMZEO010000312.1 GCA_947305735.1 uncultured Planctomycetales bacterium
TCGTCAATTACGTCTACGACGCCTCCAAACCGCTCTTCGCCGACGCCGCCAACGGAAACTACCGCCTCGCGGCGAACTCGCAGGCGCTCGACAAAGGAAACAACGACTACGTCTCGACCCTCTACGACAAAGCGGGCGCGACGCGAGTCGTCGGATCCTCCGTCGATCTGGGCGCTTACGAGTCGCGAAGCGGAGCCTCGAACGCCGTCCTTTCGGACGACGCCCTGGATCTCGCGTTCGTCGGGTACGAGGACGAGTCGATCGACGAAGATCTCGACGTCTTCTGGGAAACGCTCTGAGAAGCGTTTAACGCGTCCCAATGAGAAAACGTCCCGCGTCGCGAACGTATCGCGGCGCGGGGCGTCGTCGTTTCAAGACGAAGCGCAGGGCTTGATCCCGTCGTTATGGACGACGCTTCGGGACGGTTTGAAGTTGAAGTTCGTCGGTATTGGTTTGGGCGTTTTTTTTGGAGGCGTTTCGGCGGCGTTTCGCTTTGCTCGGTCTCCGTCGTCTTTCGCCGACGGCTCGCGGCGCTTCGCGCCGGGCTTGCTTCCGGCGGTAGCGGCTACGCTTCGGGACGGTTTGAAGTTGAAATTCGTCGGTATTGGTTTGGGCGTTTTTTTTGGAGGCGTTTCGGCGGCGGTTCGCTTGGCGCGGCCTCCGTCGTCTTTCGCCGACGGCTCGCGGCGCTTCGCGCCGGGCTTGCTTCCGGCGGTAGCGGCTACGCTTCGGGACGGTTTGGTGTTGAAATTCGTCGGTATTGGTTTGGGCGTTTTTTTGGAGGCGTTTCGGCGGCGTTTCGCTTTGCTCGACCTCCGTCGTCTTTCGCCGACGGCTCGCGGCGCTTCGCGCCGGGCCTGGTTCCGACGGTTTCAGCTACGCGTCGGAACGGTTTGGATTTGAAGTCCGCCGATACTGGTTCGGGCGTTGTTTTTGGACGCGGCGCGACGTTCGTCTTGTTCTTGAAGAGACGAAGCGATTTTGCGTCCGATTTGCCATCGGTTCCGTTTTGGTTTATAATGCGTAACGTCGGAGTCGATTGAAAAGCCCGCGCGGACGCGGACGGTTCCTTATTGATTCGCCAGATGATTGTTTCGGAGTTTTCCCGTGTTTGCCAGATTTTTTTCCCGCCTTTTTGGGCGTCCGTCGATCAAATACGCCGTGTGCTTCGACGGACCTTTGTTTCATTTTTGGGCCGAACACGCGATTTTCTATGAAGACGAGAACGGGAACTTGACGGCGGAGACGATTCACGGTCACGACTTTATCGCGAGTCTCAGAATTGACGGTCCCCTCGATTCCGCTTCGCGCGTGGCGGATTTTGTTCCCCTTAAGGACGCGTTTCTCGACGTCCTCGACGATTGGGACAAAGCGCTCGTTTTACCCAAAGGATACGAGTTGCCGCCCAATTCTTCCCATCAAAGCAAGAAGAAACGCTACGTTAAGGCGAAGAATCCCACTAACGAAGTCGTCGCCGGACTGATTCTTCAAGAGGTCGTCAAACGCCTCGTCAAGAAGGGCGTCGTTTCTAAAAACCTGCTCGATCAGTTTTCCTTCACGCTTCGACTGGTCGTCAAGCTCGAAGGTTACGCCGAAGCGACGATGGGGAAATGACGAAGCCGTCGGAACGATCTTGAAATTCCGACGGCTTGCGCGGAGATTTTATCATAGAGTCGGCTCCGTCCAGGGGTCGGACGATCGCCGACGTTAGAAGCTGTAGAGAGCGTCGACGCCCAGGCAGAGCTGGACTTTCTTATTGTAAGCGGTTCCGAACATTTTGGAGTCGGACGCGTCCGTTCGCAGTTCCGGTCGAACCGACAAGCGTTCGATCTTGTCGGGGGTCCACGCGGCGCCGACCGTCCAGCCGAGTTGGTTGACCGCCGTCGCGCCGGTCGTCTTATTCCGCGACCATTCGACGCGCGTCCCGAATTTCCAGTTGGGATCGAGCGTATAGTAGACGTGATATCCGACGATCGTCAGATCGACGTCGGTTCCGGTTCCGTCGTCGACGTTTTCATAATCCAGAGTCGCGGCGAACTTCCACTGAAAATCGGCCTGAATTTCAAAAACCAGCGAATGCAGGTTGCCGGAGGTTTTTCTCCAGCGTCGATCGACGAAGTCCCCGACGCCGACCGAGTAGGTCAGCGACGATTCTTCCATTGGCGTCCATACGGCGCTTCCCGCGAGGAGGCTTCCTCCCGCCGTTCCGCTGAATCCCTGATCCGCGCCGTTGACCAGACCGACCGACGCCTCGAGGTTCTCAATTCCCGAGTAGGTCAGGAGTCCGCCCATCATCGTCGCGGGCAACGCGTCGAAGGACAGGCCGGTCGAATAGAAGAATCGTTCGTCGGCTCGACAACTCTCGTAGCCGAAGGGCGCGTAAATATGGCCGGCGGTAAAGGACCAGTTGTTCCATGCGACCTTTCCGTAAAGTTGCGGCATGGCGAAACCGTAGGTCGGATCGCCGAAACGATTATGGCCCGTGTCCCATTTTTCGTCGAGTCCATGCTCGACGCGGAGGAACCGCGAGTCTTCCCCGAACATGAAATCGACGCCGAACCCCCAGTCGAACCCGCTTTCGCTCGTTTCCGTCTCCTTCAAAACGGCGATATACGCGCCGTTCAGCGAGAGTCCGCTTTCGGAGCCCGAATTGATCCCGCCGTTGTAGTCGGCGCCGAACGTGTTGGCGTATATTCCGCCGTTCGCGTATCCGTTATACCTTATTTTTTCCACGAAACGCGGACTCTCCCACGACGTGAAGTTCAAAGAATCGACGGAGTTTCCCCGCGCGCGTTCGCTTTCTTGTTGTTCCTCGCCGAAAGTGAGGATCAATTCGTCGTCCTGATCTTCAGCGGAAAACGCGTTCCGGCTCCCGACGCCTTGCGACGCGTTGACGAACGCTCCAATTAAGACGATCGCCGACGCCAAAAACCGCTTCCCGAGAAAGAGGCCATTTTCCCAGCGCATATCGCTTAACTCCATTCCGTTGCGTTTGTTAAGGGTTGCGACATTTCGTTCGCGGACGTTGATAAAGCGCTTTTTCGCTCTCTCGCAAAACGCCGCGTCATACCTCAGTATCGGTCGTTAAGAAAATTTTATTCAGAAAAAACGTTATTTTTGGAATATTTAATCTAAACGCAACCCCTTTGAACGGTTTTACGCGCGTTCAGAAAGCGTAAACGCCTTCGACGCCCGGAGAAAGCCGGACTTTTTTATTGATTCTCGTTCCGAAACGTCGAGTCGACAACGGTCGACCGCCGCGTTGCGAAGCTCTCGACAATATTTTCGTCGGCGATTCTTTTTTTCCGCGTCGTTTCTGATAGAATAGTCCTCGCGTCGAGTCGTCGACGGAGACGAGTCGCGACAGGATCGAATCGCAAGGAACCGAAATGCCGACAGTTTTTCGCATGAAAATTGCTTTCGTTACTTTTTCTGATAAAATGACGCGCGATTCCGCGCGTCGAGCCCGCGTCTCGCGGTTTTGGCGAGCGGCGATTGACGGGGTGTTTTACCACCGCGCGGAAGCCGCCCGGGTAATCCGCCGTTGAGTCAACATTTTTTTAAGAAAGGTTAGAACATTGACTAAAAAAGCATCATGTTTTATCGCGATTGCGCTCGCGTTGCTGAATTTAACGTTTTGCGTTTGTCGCGCGGACGACAATCAACGCGGACAGGTCGCGGAAAATGAGGAACGCGACGCGCTCTATCAAGTTTCGACGCTTCAGGCGCTGACGCTTGGCGATTACTACGGACGCGTCGCCGTCGGCGAGTTGAAGCGCCAAGGCGATTTGGGGCTTGGGACGTTTGACGGAGTCAACGGCGAGTTGATCTTGCTCGACGGAGTCGTTTATCGAGCCGCCGGAGACGGGAGCGTGGAGGTTGTTCCGGACGACGAAACGATCCCCTTTGCCGGCGTGAGTTTTTTTGACGTCGACGAGAAGCAAACCCTCAAAGACGTTCCCAGTTTTGACGCGCTTAGATCGATCCTTGACGAACGAGTTTCCGCGCTTGGCCGCAATCGTTTCTATTTGATACGTCTGGACGGAACGTTTCGGAGCGTCAAGGCGCGTAGCGTGCCTAAACAGACTCCTCCTTACGAAACGCTCGCCAAAACGATGGAACGCGACCAAGCCGTTTTCGATTACGAAAACGTCGTCGGGACTGCGATCGGGCTGTACTGTCCGCCGTACATGAACATGCTCAACGCGCCCGGCTGGCATTTGCATTTTATCTCGCAAGATCGAACAAAGGGCGGGCACGTGCTGGGTCTTTCCGTCGAATCGGCGGAATTGGCTTGGGACTATACCGACCGGTTTTTCATGCGTTTGCCGAACTCCGGACCGTTTGCCGACTTTGACCTGACGATCGACCAGTCGGAGGATATTAAGAAAGTTGAGACTAACGCGGGCGAGCA
>CAMZEO010000313.1 GCA_947305735.1 uncultured Planctomycetales bacterium
GCATTAATGCAAGAGAATCGCCACCATTAAGAGTATGCTTGATAATGTCTTCCTGACAAAGGCGTTCCCAAAAAGGACTTAAGTCCGGGATTGTCAACGGATCAAGAAGGTAGTAACCTTGTTCCGTCGCGACTTGGACCAGACACAGTTCCGCGATATAGCGCCCCTCTGAGATGAACTCCGTGTCGTACGCGATCCATGCCGCCTTTTCAATTTCGTCGAGAAATCGGTAAAGATTCGCTTGCGTCTTTATATACTGATATTTGACCATATTTCAATTGGCGCCAACGCGCCTTTTACCGATTGTTTTAACGACAAAGAACCGCGTCGATTCAATTCCGACGCAAAAGCTCCCAGGCGGCTTCCAACGCCTGAGGTATCGCCTTGGCCGAGCCAATCGTCGTGATAAAACTCGCGTCGCCGTTCCAGCGGGGAACAATATGCCAGTGCATATGACCGGGCAACCCCGCGCCGGCCACGCGTCCGAGGTTCAAGCCGACGTTGAAACCTTCGGCGTTCATCTCTTTCTCGATCGCGCCGACCCAATACGAAAGCTCGCTCATAATATCGCGGTTTTCCTCGGACGTCAACAATTCAAGGCGCGCGACGTGTCGATTGGGCGCGATAAGGAGGTGCCCGTTGTTGTAAGGAAAGCGATTGAGAATTGCAATCGTCGTCGCCGTTCGACCGACGATCAAACGCGCTCGATCGTATTCCGGAGAATCGGCGACGCCCTGACAAATGAAGCAGTCAGGATCGCCTCCGGGCGCAACGTCGATTTTACGCGACTCCTCTTTTTTGTCCGACTTGACGTAAGCCATTCTCCAAGGAGCCCAAAGAACGTCGTTACTCATTATTACCCTCGGTTCTACCGCGATGCGTTTTTCTGGAACCCGGTTTGCCTTTTGTCACAAAAGGAGACTTCAGCTTGAAGGGCGCGCGGCGTTTGGCGTCGACGCCCGCGTCGACGTCGTCGACGACCGCTTGTTCGGAGGCGAGAGGAGACGTAGACGCTCCGTAAGATTGAGGAGTCGAGTATTGCGAAAAACCCGTCGGAGAATCGATTTTAAAAAGCGCCTCGCTTCGTTCGTCGGAGTTTTGGGGTTCGACTCCCCCTTGAGGTTCGACGCCCTGACGAGAAGACTCCAAATCGGTCGGATAATTTTCGACGACGGCGTCTTCATTTGCGCTCGAATCGTCCAAGGGCGAGTCGCTTACGTTGAGAAAAACCGGATCGCCGTCAAAATCAGCCATGACAAGTTCGCCGTTGTCGATCGGCGCCGCCAAAAGAGAATCAGATTCGTTTGTTTTCCGGTCGTCTTCGTCCGACGACGGCTTTATCGCCTCGTCCTCTTGTTCGGGAATAATAAAACCGTTGTTGTCCTGACCCAACGCGTCCGAAAAATCCGAATTGGGAATCGACTCCAACTTGTTGGATTCGTCTTGTTGGTCGCTCAACACAATTTTGATTTTTCCCACTTCGGAAACCTTGCGAACCAGCTCCAATTCGTCCGATTTGAGAAGCGCGGAAAGCGTCGACGCGCGCGCGTTTCCGTCTTCGCCCAATCGATACGTTTCGTCGACGGAGAAAACGGAAGCGCCGGAAACGATCGTCGTCGACGTCAATCGGCGTCTCCGCTCGGACGAAGGATTGTCCAGATTTTCTCTGACCGCGATAATGTCGATTAGATCGCCCGGTTTGACAATTTTTTCCAGTTTCGTCGTTTTAAGATAATTGCGACTTCCGTTTATCTTGACTGCGGAACATATTTCAATCGGAACGACCGAGTATCCGGGCGGAACAAACGCCGCGTCGCTTTCTTGCGTTTCTTCAATAGCCTCGACGTCATACAGGGAGATCGGCTCGCCGTCATTGTAGTCGCGCGTTGTTTTACGACCGACAAAATCTGAAAATGAAAAAACGCCGTCGCGCGGCACGTCCTTTTCGGGAGTCAACACGAGCCTGACGTTCGTCGCGTCAATTTCGGCGCCCGCCGCTAAAAAACCGTTCGCCACCAAAAGACGTTCTTTGGCGCCCGCCTTCGAATCGTCGTCCGCAACCTGAACTCCTTTGCCGTCAAAGCAAACGCTTTTCACCAAGAATGCCGATCCGCACCCCAACGCTAACGCCGCTATTAAAAGAAACCAGGATTTCCAAGTTAATTTCATACTAACGTCCAATCGCGAAACAGGGCGCCGAATTTAACGGCGGTTCACGGATGCGCAAAATTACGGGGCTAAGGCGAAAACACGCGGAAAACAAAAGGCTTGACGCTTATCGGCAAAAAAGTCGCCGGTTTTAACAAAATCATTCCGGAATGTAGGAAATCTCGGGATCAAGCGATTCGCAATATCGCGCGAGTAGATCGGCGGCGGCGTTCATATCGTCCCAGGACACGACCTCGACCGGAGTGTGCATGTAGCGGTTGGGTATCGAGACGAGCGCGGTCGCCACGCCGGCGCGCGAAACTTGAATATTCGCCGCGTCCGTGCCTGTGATGCGGTTTTCCGCGCAAAGCTGATAGGGAATCTCGTTTTTTTCCGCCGCGTCCATCAGAGCGTCCACGAGACGCATATTCATGTTAGGACCTTTTCCTATCGCGGGACCGGCTCCAAGTTTAACCTCGCCGCAAATCTTTTTTTCAACCGTCGGACAATCCGTGGCATGCGTAACGTCGACCGCGATTCCAACCTGAGGATCAATTCCATAGGCGCTCGTGCGGGCTCCGCGAAGACCGACCTCCTCTTGAACCGTCGAGACGGCAAACACGCCGACCTTCAATTTGGCGGGATCGATTCGACGCAGAGCTTCCATAACGACCCAAACGCCGGACTTGTCGTCCGTAGCGGGCGCGGAAATGAAATTGTTGAGCAACTCGCGATGTTCAAGCGGTATCGTACCGCAATCCCCGACGCGAACCGTTTTTTCCGCTTCTTCTTTGTTCTTGGCTCCAATATCGACCCAAAGATCGGTAATTTTCGGAACGCGTTTGCGTTCTTCTTCGGTGAGCAAATGGATCGCCTTGCGACCAATAACGCCTTCGACCGGACCGTTTTTTGTCCAAATCGTCACGCGAACTCCGACAAGCGTTTGAGGATCCCAGCCGCCGAGGGGAAGAATATAAACGAACCCCTCGGCGTCGACATAGTTGACCGTAACGCCAAGTTGATCGCAATGTCCCGCGAACATCACGCGGAACGACGAGTCTGGATTTCGAGCCGCGATCACGTTTCCGTGAACGTCGACGCGGACGTCGTCGGCAAAATCTTTGACATAATCGCGCGCGACGCGTTGTATTCTTTCTTCATAGCCCGAGGGACTGGGGGTCTCGATTAAACGGTAAAAAAAATCTCGCGCCGTCTCTTCCATATCGATCTATCCTCATATTGATGACGAGTGAAACTTAATGTTGTTTGAAGCGTCGCGCTTCAACCTGCGAAGCTAGGAAATCGTCGAAGTCTCTTCGACGATTTCGGACGCGCCGGAACTCGAGCCGCGTCGAAAAACAACGAGACATTGATCGTCGGTTTGAGTTTCGGCATTCGCAAAATTCTGCATTTCCGTCACGAGTTTGCGTCCTAGTCGCGCGGCGTCGAGGGAATCGGGGTTCCGCAACGCCTCGATAACGCGCGCCTCGGTAAATTGTTCTTCGCGCGCGTTCGTCGCGTCCGCGACTCCGTCGCTCATGATCGAAATCGACTCGCCTTCCGAAAGACGATAGACAAATTCGGGATATTCCGCGTCCTGGATCAAGCCGATTGGGAAACTATTGAACCCCTCTCCAAGTCTCTCGACGGAACCGTCCGGTTTTGACAGAATTGGAAAATTGTGACCGGCGTTGAATATTCTTACGACTCCGGTTCGCGGTTCGACCACAAGCATGACAAGAGTAATAAAACGATTGTCCCACTTGCCGTAAAACGCTCTGTTCAAACGCGCGAAAGCCGACGAGCGCGTTTTTTCCAGGGCGAGAACGTAGCGGGCTTCAGAGGACAGCTTGGCCATAAGGAGCGCCGCTTGAACGCCTTTTCCGGACACGTCGCCCAAAATGATCGCCAACGAGCCGTCCGGAAGCGGAACGTAATCGAAATAGTCTCCTCCAACGTACTTTGCGGGTCTATAATAATCAAAAAACTCGTACCCTTCAATATCAGGAGGATCGCTCGGCAAAAAACCTCTCTGAACGAGATTCGCAACTTGCAGTTCGCGTTTGACGGCTTTTTTTTCCGCCAATTCGTCGCGATACATCTGATTTTCCCAATAGACCGCAATCTGATTCGCGACGACGACAAGGAGTTTTAATTCATCGTCTTCAAAACGAGCTCTGGAAGAAGAGGAATCGATCTGAATTACCCCATTATTTTTACCGTTGACTGC
>CAMZEO010000314.1 GCA_947305735.1 uncultured Planctomycetales bacterium
TCTTGGAAATCGTCAGTTGCGTTCCGGCGAGGGTAATCGTTTGACCTTTGAGGGACGATTTGAACGACACGGTCGTTCCCAGCCCGTTGGTTCCGGCGTAGGCGATCGCTTCGCGCAACGAGATCAAGCCGTCGTAAGCGTCGACGACGTCGACGTTTGTCGTGACGGTTGTCGACGGCGCCTCGGCTTGCGGAACGTAATCGGATTCATAGGCGCCCAGGTCGACGACGTTTCCGACAATACGCGGAGCGCCCGCGAGGTCGAATTCGGTCGCGACGTAGTCGTTGTTTCCTTTGTTGATCGCCTGCGAGCCGGTCGCGAGCGAGTAATCGCCGTTTTCGGGGTCGGCGAAGAGCGGTTGAGAGGCGTCGTAGACGTAGTTGACGACGCCGGTTTCGGAGGCGTTGCTCCAATTCGTGAAGGACGAGAGCGAGTTGCGCGCGTTCGCCGTCGCGTTATCGACGCCTACGTCCGCGTTCCAGCGCGCGGAGTTGGTCGCGATAATCGAGTTGAAGAACTCGCAAGTTCCGTAGTGGAAGAGAAATGCGCCGCCTCCGTTAGAAGCGCCGTTGTCGGCGATTGATCCGTTTGTAACCTTCAGCGTTCCTTCGTAGGTGAAAATCCCGCCTCCGTAGCCGTTATAAGAAGAATTGCCGGAAATAGAGGCGTTTATAACCGTTAGCGCGGCATATGTCGAGCAAATTCCGCCGCCGTAAACATACGCGGTTTGATCGAAAGAAGAATCGGTCGCGGTATTATTGGAAATATCGCCGTTCGCGATTGTTATCGAGCCTCCCCACGCGTAAATCCCGGCTCCGCCGGTAGAAGTAGAACCGGAAACGGAGTTGTCGGAAACGGAAACGCTTTCGAGCATTACCGTAGCGTCTAACGCTCTAATTCCTCCGCCCTCGGCGAAAGAAGGAGCGGTCGCGATATTATTGGAAATGTCGCCGTTTGTAATTGTTAACGAGCCTTCTTCCGCGCATATTCCGCCGCCCCAAGATTCTCCGGAAGCGGATTCGACGGAAATGGAGTTGCCGGAAATGGTCATGTCTTCGAGCGTTGTCGTAGCGTTCCGCGCGTAAATCCCGCCGCCCTTGGCGAAAGAAGGAGCGGACGCCGTGTTATTGGAAATGTCGCCGTTTGTAATTATTATCGAGCCATAATACGCGTAAATCCCGCCGCCACAAGATTTGCCGGAAACCGATTCGACGTAGACGGCGTTGCCGGAAATAGAGACGTCTTCGAGCGTTGTCGTAGCGTTCCACGCGTAAATCCCGCCGCCGTAGGCGTAAGGATCGTCATCGGAAGAGGAATCGGTCGCGGTGTTAGCGGTATTATTGGAAATATCGCCGTTTGTAATTGTTAGCGAGCCTCCGTCCGCGCATATCCCGCCGCCTCCGCAATATTTGCTGGAAATGGAGTTGCCGGAAATGGAAACGCCATCGAGCGTTACCGTAGCGTCCCGCGCGTAAATCGCGCCGCCCTCGGCGATATTAGAACCGGTCGCGGTATTATTGGAAATATCGCCGTTGGTAATTGTCAGCGAGCCTCCGTCCGCGTAAATCCCGCCGCCGTCGCAATATTTGCTGGAAATGGAGTTGCCGGAAATAGACGATCCTTCGAGCGTCACCGTAGAGTCCAGCGCGTAAATCGCGCCGCCGTAGGCGGTATGGTAATCGGTCGCGGTATTATTATTGGAAATATTGCAGTTTGTAATTGTTAACGAGCTTTCTTCCGCGTAAATCCCGCCGCCGTAGATCACGTATATGCCGGAGACGGCGTTGCCTGTAACGGAAACGCCGTCAATTGTCGCCTCGACGTTATGCGCGAAAATTCCGCCGCCTCCGGCGGAGCTATAAGAACAGGTCGCGGTATTATTGGAAATCGAGCTGTTTGTAATTGTTAGAAAACCTCTGCTCTCAAGACTCCTGTCCATACGAATTCCATTGCCGGAATTATCGGAAATAGAGCAGTTTTCAATAGTCAAGGCTCGCCCATACGCGTTAATTCCTCCGGCTTGCCCATACTCCATTCCTCCAGATTCGTGGTCGTTTCCGTTGACAATGGCGAGCCCCTTTATTTCCACGTCGTCGCCGAAAATCTCTAACGCGGTCGAACGCCCGTCGGCGTCAATCGTAAGACCGGGCGCGTCGTTTTCGGCGTCCCAGAGAGAAGTCGCGTCGATCGTCGCCGATTTTCTAATCTCCAAAGCGCGTCCGCTAAGTTTGATCGTCTGTTTTTTAAGAGACGAATCGAAAGTAATCGTCGTTCCGAGCCCGTTGGTTCCGGCGTAAATGATCGCCTCGCGCAGGGAAATGGAGCCGTCGAAGTAGTCGACGACGTCTTCGGTCGTCGTAACGACCGTCGACCGCGTTTCCAAGTTGGCGACCGGCGCGGAAATCTCCAGAGCGTAGCTTCCGCAGTCTCCGTCGTAGGCCAAGTTATAGACGCGGAGATAGTAATCGCCCGGATCGAGTCCGTTTAGCGAGATTCTTTCGGCTCCGGACGTTTCGTTGGAATAAGAGATTTGCGATCCGGCGGCGTCATACAGACCGACGGCGAAATCGACCCCCCAACGACGCTGATAAGTCGCCTGGACGTAATGATCTATAGTTCCCGTATCGACAATGGAAAATTTATACCAATCCTGATCCGAGTCGATATGTATGTTCGCCTCGTAGTAGTTGACTCCCGACAGCGGTCCGAAGTCGTAAGCGATCTCGAACGCATCGTTCGGCTCGTATTGGTCGAGCGTCGCGGCGGAAATTGACCTCCAGGCTGAATTGAGGCAGCTCGGCGCGGTCGCTCTGACGCGGAAGAAATAGGACGTTCCGGGAGTCAGCCCCTCGATGGAACACGTCCCGCCCGAGGAGAAAGAAGTCTCGGAAAAGTTCTCAAACGAAGAATCCGTCGCGTACTGAACGACGTAACTCGCGGCGTTTGCGACCGGGACGATATTGAGGGAAATCGCGCTTGATTCCCTGGCGCCGACCGAAACGACCGGACAATCGAGCTCGTTCTCTCCAAGAGGCGCGGGCGGCGAGATTTCCAACGAATAGGCGAGGACGTCGTCGGAATCATAGGGATTGTAAATATTGAGATAATACGTTCCCGCCGGAAGGTTGTCGAACGTTGCGTACCCGCCGGTCAATTCCGAAACGTAGTCTCCGTTGGAATCGTAGAGAGCGTAACGAAGATAGAAAGATCCCGACGCGTCTTCGTAAGTTACGCAAATGAAGTCGTCGGCGTTTCCGTTGGAAACGGTGGTAAACTTAAACCAGTCGAAGTCTCCGGGGACGTGCAAATTCAAATCGTCGTTGAAGTAGCGCTCGGTCAGCGTTCCCAAATCGTAAGCGAGATTAATGAAATCGTTGGGCTCGAACGCGTCCTTGCCCTCGATTTCGACTTGCGACTCGTAAGCGCCCAGATCGACGACGCCGTTGAAGATTCGCGGAGCGCTCGCAAGATCATACGCCGTCGTCACGTAATCGTTGTTGCCTTTATCGATCGCTTGCATGCTGTTCGGTCGGTATTGATCGGAGAATAGCGACCGCGTATTCCCATCGGGCTGGTAATTGACGACGCCCGGTTCCGACGCGTTGTTCCAGCTCGTAAAGGCTGAAAGAGTGTTGCGCGCGTTTATGGTTCCAAAGACTTCAACCTCGTATTGAATGTAGATCGCGACGATCGAATTGTAAAAATCGCAAGTTCCGTCGCAATAAACATCGTCGCCATATTCGCAATCGCAGTAATTATCGACGATAGTGGAGTTTATAATCGTCGACTCGCTGTAAGGACCTAAATAAACCCCGCCGCCGTAATTGTAGGAGCTATTTCCGACGATCAAGCAGTTTATGACCGTCATATCATAGGACGCATAGATCCCGCCGCCGTAGTCCGCAAAATTGTCGGAAATAACGGAGTCCATAATCGTCAGCGAGCCGCCTGAGGCGTAAATTCCGCCTCCGCTATAACCTCGATTATTCGTAATAGCGCACTTTGCAATCGTCAGCGAATCCGAATAGTAGCGGACGTTAATTCCTCCGGAGAAAGAGTCGTAGTTGCCTTGTCCGTTGACAATGGCGAGTCCCTTTATTTCCACGACGTCGCCGCTAACGTCTAACACGCTCGATTGCCTGTTGGCGTCGATCGTAACGCCGGGCGAGTCGTTTTCGGCGTCCCATAAGGAAGTCGCGTCGATCGTCAGCGACTTGGTAATTTCCAGTTGCGTCCCCGAGAGAACGATCGTTCCCGGCGCGGAGAACGTTATCGCGTCGCCGTCTTGCGCGGCGG
>CAMZEO010000315.1 GCA_947305735.1 uncultured Planctomycetales bacterium
ATATCCTCTGAATTTTAAAGCTCTTACAAACGAGACTATCGGCGTTCAGATCGATAAATCGGAAACTCGCACCGATTGGTCTCGACGTCCTCTCCTTACAAGCCAGCTCGAATACGCGTTGAACGACGTTTGCTATTTGAAACAAATCGCGGACTATCTCACCGCAAAACTTGAACGAGCGGGACGCATTCCATGGTTTATCGAAGAGACGCGTTTGTTTTGCGAATCGTTGCGATCTTCTTTTGTCGAGGAACAGTGGCGGAGAATACTTGGTTCCAAGCGTTATTCTCGCGACGAGTTGGCGATTATTCGCGAGTTGTGGGTTTGGCGACATGAAAAGGCGTTGTCAAAAAACCAGTCTCCTTCTCGTATTTTTCGCGACGACATGATTCTCGAAGTGGCCAAACACAAGACTGCGGATCCTCAACGCATCGCGGTCATTCGCGGCATTCGAGGAACTGCGGATTCTTATTTGGTCAAAGACCTTTGCGAATTGATCGAACGGGCGTTGAAACTTCCGGAAACACAGAAGCCAAAGATGAAAACGCGCGATAGTTATCCGCAATACGCGCTCGCGACTCAGCTAATGAACGTGTTGATGGGGCAATATTGCAAAGAACATGAGATTTCTCCGCGATTGGCGTCGACGACAACCGACGTTCGTCAAGCGATCGCGTCTTACGCGGGGACGTTGCCGAAGAGCGAAAAATGCAAGTTATTCGAAGGCTGGCGCGGGGAACTGTTCGGCGAGTATATTAAAGATTTTCTTTCGGGAAAATACGCTATGAAATTTTCCCATAGCTTGGAAGACCATCCGTTGACGTTTTTCAAGATTGATTAACGACGATCGGAGCGGCGTCCCGCGCCCCAAAGGACCGAGCCGTTGCGACTGCTCGAACGCGCCTTTCGATTGAGAACGATGCGCGATTGCCGCGAGTTTTTTGTCCGCGACGCGCTCCGACCGCGACGGAATCAGCCTCGTCGTTTCTTTGGCTCCGAGTTGCTCAAATACTTCTTCCAGCGTTCGATCGTAAGCAGGGCGTCCATCGGCGTCAGCGAATCGAGATCCAGTTGTCGCAATTCGTCGACCACGGGATGATCTTCCGGTCCGAACAACGAAAACTGAATCGGCGCGTCGTCTTTTTTTCGCGACTTATTCGACAACTCGCGCAACGCTTTGCGCATAACGTCGGTCGTCGCCGTCACTTGCGCCGCCTCCAATCCGACCAGAATTTCCTTCGCTCTCTCGACGACCTCTTTTGGAACCCCCGCCAAACGCGCCACGTGAATCCCGTAGCTTTTGTCCGCGGCGCCGGGAGTAATCTTATGCAGAAACGCTATTTCGTCGCGCCATTCGCGAACGGAAACGTTCAAATTGCTCACGCCCTCGCATACGGAATCCAAATCGGTCAATTCGTGATAATGCGTCGCAAAAAACGTCCGACACTTGATCTTGCCCGCTATGTGCTCGACGATCGCCCACGCAAGCGACACCCCGTCGTATGTGCTTGTGCCGCGCCCTATCTCGTCGAGAATGACGAGACTTTTGGGCGTCGCGTTGTTCAAAATCCGAGCCGTCTCGATCATTTCGACCATAAACGTCGACTGTCCGCGCGTCAACTCGTCCGACGCGCCCACGCGCGCGAATATCTGATCGACCACGCCGATCGTCGCTTCCCGCGCCGGAATGAACGATCCGATTTGAGCCAACAACACCAGTAGCGCCGTTTGACGAATAAACGTGCTTTTACCCGCCATATTCGGACCGGTAA
Organism: uncultured Planctomycetales bacterium; assembly: GCA_947305735.1. Taxonomy (GTDB): domain Bacteria; phylum Planctomycetota; class Planctomycetia; order Pirellulales; family Thermoguttaceae; genus RUG369. The sequence goes on from CAMZEO010000315.1 coordinate 1,773, forward strand.
TGAGATGAATATACCCGTCTTTCGCGTTGCATTCGGAGTCGTTTGGAACGAACGAACCGCCGGAACATCCGACGTCAAGCGACGGGTGCCGTCCGTCCTTAATCGACAGAATCGACTCCTCGACGATCTTTGGTCGACAATAGTCCCGACTTGACGCCAGCGACGCCAACCCGACAAGCGCGTCCAAATGAGCCAAAACGCTTGCCGCGCGCTGAATGTCGGCGCGAACGTCCGCAACTTTCCGCTGAAGTCGCGCAAAGATCTCCATTTCCAATTCCTGCGCCAATTCCTGCGCCCCTAGAGCCTTTTCTTCGTAGTCCTTCAACTCGGGCGTAATATAGCGTTCGACGTTTTTAAGCGTCTGTTTGCGCGAATAGTTCTCGGGAATCTTATCGATCTGCGATCGGGAAATCTCAATGTAGTAGCCAAAAACGCTCGTATAGCCGACGCGCAAATTGGAAATTCCCGTTCGTTGAATTTCACGAGCCTGGTACCCGACGAGCCACTCTTTACTCCCGCGTTGCAACCGTCGGTACTCGTCTAGCTTGTCCGAATATCCGTCCTGGACAAACCCTCCGTCGCGCCAATTCAGGGGCGCGTCGTCGCCAAAAGCGCGAGTCAACTCGTCGCAAAGTTTGTCCTGAAGCGTTATTCGCTTTCCCAACGACTTGAGCAAAGGACTCGTCGACGAGTCCAGAAACGCCTTAAATTGCGGCAAAAGCTGAAGCGTTCTCGAAACGCTGACAAGTTCGCGCGGCGTTCCGCGCTCCTGAACGATCCGGGAAACGATTCGTTCGAGGTCGAACACGTTTTGAAAAAGATTGCGAACGGAATCCGTTTCGGAACCGCGCCCAACGAGCTCTTCAATCGCGTCCTGGCGCGCGTTAATTCGGTCGACGGAGACAAGCGGATACGCGACCCATTCGGCAAGCAAACGGCTTCCCATCGGGGTCGAGCAACGATCGATCGTGGCAAGAAGCGAGCCGTCCCGTCGACCGTCGCGGTACGTCTGAGTAATTTCCAGGCTTCGTCGCGTCGATTCGTCGATTTCAAGAAATCTACCGCGACGATACGGCGTCAGCGCGTCGATGTATTCGAGGGACTGTTTTTGCGTCTCGTACAGGTAGTCGAGCGCGCAACCCGCCGCCTGAAGCGCGAAGACGTCGTCTCCGTTTTCATCGAATCCAAAACCTTCAAAAGTGTTGAGCCGAAAATGCTTGGCAAGCGTTTCAAGCGCGGTCTGTTTCGTAAAGATCCAACCTTGTCGTTGCGTAAGCGTCGTTCGTTCAAGAAGCCAGTCGGGAAACTTGGAGCGCATTTCCTCCTGAATCAGACATTCGGACGGCGAAATACGCGCCAACTGATCGAAGAGTTCGCCGAAAGAAACCGTCGACGCGCAGAACTGACCCGTCGAAAGCTCGACCCACGCAAGTCCGACGCGACGATCGGGGGAAATACTCGCGTCAAAAAAAACGGAAGCGGAATTTCCTTCAAGAGAAGCGTTCTCCCGCCCTTCTTCAACCTCTCGAGAGACTTGACGCGCCCCCGATTTTCGAGCTTGACGATTCGCCTTTTGCGACTGTCGTTCGTCGGAAACGTAAATCGCGGCCAAAAAATTGCTTTGACGAGGATCGAGCATCGACTCGTCCATCATCGTGCCAGGAGTTACGATTCGCGTCACCTCGCGCTTAACGATCGTTTTGGCCTTCTTCGGGTCTTCCATCTGATCGCAGACGGCGACGCGATGACCGGCCGCCACGAGTCGCGCGAGATAAGCGTCGAGATGTTGCCAGGGAAAACCGGCCATCGGAGTCGCTTCGGACGACGACTTGTTCCGATCGCGAGTTGTCACCGTAATACCAAGCGTTTCGGCGGCTTTATACGCGTCGTCGAAAAACATTTCGTAGAAATCGCCCATGCGGAAGAGTAAAAGAGCTCCCTTCGACGCTTCTTTGGCGTCGTAATACTGCTTCATCATCGGGGTAAGATTGTCGCTCATCGTTCCTCTTTCTTAAAAACTCTCTTCGTATGGACGCCAGGGCAGACGGCGGGTTTATTTTAATCGGAAAACGATATTTGTAAATAAACGCGAAGACTGGCAAGGGCTCGAACGCCCCCTTTTCAAAACGGGGAATAAAGGTAGAATGACGCGCTGACAGTACAATAAGCGCGACGACGTTCGCCGCGTTCGACTTGCGTTCCGACCTTCGTCGTCGACGGAAGCGTCGCCGAAACCGACGCGCGCCGAGCCGACGCGGTTCGTTGCGAGAGCGCCTAATATGCACGCGATATGCGTTGAAGGAGAGTTTCAATGATCGTTACCACAAAAGAATTGTTCGCGCAAGCTTACGGTAAATACGCGATCGGCGCGTACAACATCAACAACCTCGAACAAATCGTCGGTCTCTTCCGCGGCAATCTTGGCAAAACCGCTAAGAACGAAGATCCCAGCGACCCGGCGAAAAGCGCTCCGTTCATCATTCAAATTTCCCGCGGCGCGCGCGATTATACCGA
>CAMZEO010000316.1 GCA_947305735.1 uncultured Planctomycetales bacterium
ACGCGCGGGCGTGGCGGAATTGGCAGACGCGTCAGGTTGAGGGCCTGATGGGAGTTAATCCCGTGGAGGTTCGAGTCCTCTCGCCCGCACTGAAAACCCGGAAGGTTTAATCTTCCGGGTTTTTTATTGCCGTTTTCCAAAGCGTGAAAAGCGCGTCGCGCTGAAAACAATCTTCTTTTGAGACGCGAAAAGCCTTTCTATGGCGTCAAAACGCGCGTTTTTGTATTCGTCCTTTAACCATTCGTAGAAAATCGCGCGACCGTTCCGCGTTTATTGCGAAAAATTCAAAATTCTTAGAATCTGCGGACACCAAGTAAGAGAACTCTAAAATCTGTTCTTTTCGGCGCGAAAAACAAAACGAATTTATGAGAAATATCTCTAAAAGATCGAAGATTTTAAAAACTTTTTAGGCGCGAGCCCTTTTTATACTTTACGGGCTAAGAAAAAATGTGTACAATCGGGGAATAAAGACGGTTAGTGTGGAATGTAGCCGAAAAGCATGAGTTTTGGCGAAAGCTTTCCCGCTTCGTCGTCGGGTTATTTTTCGATTGGCAAAACGATTACTCGCTTTTGCATAGATTCGTTCGGATGATATATTCGAGCGCGTTTTTTTCACCTTGTGAATATCGTAGGAGGTTTCCATGTCGAGAAAAAGCGCCAAAGGCTTTACGCTCGTCGAACTGTTGGTCGTTATCGCGATCATCGGCATTCTGATCGGTCTTCTTCTGCCCGCCGTTCAGGCGGCGCGCGAGGCGGCGCGTCGCATGCAGTGCATGAACAATCTGAAACAGTGCGTTCTTGCCATGCAAAGCTATCAGGACGCTCACAAAGTCTTCCCCGTAGGTTCCTGGTGCGGCGGCGGCGGTTGGGAGGACCACACCTGGGCGGTTCCGCTTCTTCCCTTCATCGAACAAGGCACGCTCTACTCGAAGATTCCGTTGCCGAACTGGGTCGCCTGGTATAACAATCAGAACGGCGTTTCCGGGAATAACGCCGCCGTTTTCGCGGGACTGCGCATCGGCACGTATACTTGTCCGTCGGACGCGGAAAACTGGCGCGGAAACGACTCGGAGGGCTGGGCGTTGCATAATTACGTCGTTTGCGTCGGGAACATCGGCACGGCGGTTGACAGACAGGGCGTAGCTAATGATAACAGCGGCTGGAGAAAGAGTCTTACCTACGGTTCTCGCACCGTTTGGGGCAAAGAAGCGATTTTCTGTCAGAGCGGCGATAACGCCAGCAAGGCTTATGGCTCCGGTCTAAAATATAAGTGCCAAAAGATTGCGTCGATCAAAGACGGTCTTTCGAACACCATGTCGATGTCGGAAGTCGTTACGGTTAATAGCAACGACGACCGCAATCATGCGACGGACAGAAAAGACGAGCGCGGGAACCTCTGGTATTGCTACGGCAGCGTGTATTCCGCGTTCTTCGCTCCGAACTCCAGCGAAATGGATTATCTCTGCTCAGACCCCGGCAACACCATCGACGCGGAATACGCGCCCGGAACTGAAGCGGCTCTCGATCACACAAGAGTCGTTAGCGCGCGCAGCAACCATTCCGGCGGAGTGAACGTCGGCATGGGCGACGGTTCCATACGATTTGTGTCGAATACGATCGACCTTAACGTCTGGGGCGCGATATCAACGAGCAACGGTCGCGAAGCGGTTACCGACACGGATATGTAACGCGCAAACTACGGTTTTTATAGAAACGGAGAATCGAAAAATGCGTAAAATCTTTTTGCTGATCGCGGCTCTTGCGCTTTGCGTCTCTGGTTGCGGCGGCGGAGCCGACGGACATTATCCGGTTTCCGGATCGGTTACTTTCGGCGGCTCGCCTCTTGCATACGGCAGGATCTCTTTCCAGCCGACCGGGGAGAACGGCGCTTCCAGCGCGGCGGCCGCCGTCGTCGACGGAAAATACTCTATTCCCGCGGATAAAGGGCTTGTTCCCGGTTCGTACAGCGTTATCTTTACGATAACGGAGAAGACCGGCGAGAAGAAGAGCTATACGAAACCTACGGGCGACGTGGTGGAATATGAAGAAACCGTCTCCTACGTTCCGCCCGAATGGGGCGAGCAGTCGACGCAGACGGTAACTGTTGAAGCGAAGAAAAACGCGTTCAATTTCGAGGTTCCGCGCGCCGACACGCCCGTTGACGTGTTCGACCTGCCCAAATGACGACGCTTGTTAAAAGCTCGTCCAAAACAAAACGCGACGGATCCGCTTGTTTGCGGCGACGTCGCGCTTTATCGTTACTTAGCGCTTTAAACGCGACGATCGACGCGTATGATTAGGGCGTCGCGTCTCTCTCTCTTTTAGTATTCGCGCGCGACGTCGGACGCGAAATTCTTTTGCTAATGTCGGAGCGTCGCGACGCGGAATCGACGCGTTCCGTCGCGACGACTCCGCGCCGAAGGAGACAAGGTTGAAATGACGAAACTCTTGAGATTACGTCGCGCGGCGAATGCCGCCGCGTTCCTCGCCTTTCTTTTCTGTTCGTTTTCAATCGCTCAAGACGAGCCGACCGCAGGCTTTCGCGCGAAGATCGAATCCGACTGGGAACGCCAGGAAGCGACGCGCGACCGATCCGTCGCCGACGTCGACGCGCTTCGCGATTTGATTGGTCGTTCCGACGAGTTGATCGAACGCCTCGAGAACGACAAACTCGTCGACGATTCTCAACTCGACGTTTTTCGCGCCGCCGTCGCAAGAGCGGTCAGTTTCCTTGAAAACGATCCCTCGCGCGACGATCCGAACGCTCGCGTCGCCGCATACCGCGCTTTGCGTTGGGCGTCGCGCGACGCGATTTTTGCCAACGAACTGTTGAAAGATTCGCCCGTCGTTTTTGAGAAGGCGAATCGGTTCGGCTTCCAGATTTTGCAGGAATATCTGTCCTTCTACGAACGTTATTCGAATCAACATGGCGGCGGACTCTTTCGACTGGAAAAGCCGGGGTTTTCCTTTAAAACAACCGAACTTAGCGCAGACTTTCCTCGCGGACTTTTCGCGACGCCGAGCCTGTCTTACGACGCAAAAACGCTCTACTTCGCGTTCGCCGATTTCTCCAAAGTTCAGGACCCCGATCCCGACGCTCCCGTCCTTAACGCGTATCATCTGCGCGCTCAGGGAGACGCGACCGATCGCGTTCGTCAATTCCTGGCGGAATCCGAGGGAAAATACTGTCTCTACAGCATGAATCTAAAAACCGGCGAGTCGACGAAACTGACCGACGGACCTTACGACGATTTCGACCCGACGGCGCTTCCCGACGGCAGTCTCGCGTTTGTTTCCACGCGACGCGGCGGGTTCGCGCGCTGCAATCAGTCGTGGGAGCCGATTATGGTCGCCACGCTTCATAAACTGACGCCCGACGGTCAGATACGAAGTCTCTCATGGCACGAGACGAACGAATGGACGCCCGCGGTTCTCGACGACGGCAGAATCGTTTACACGCGCTGGGATTACGTCGACCGGAGGGCGTCGCGCTATCAGGGGCTCTGGCTGACAAATCCCGACGGAACCGGCGCCGTCGCGCTCTTTGGAAACTATACCGAAAGCCCCGTCGCCTGCATTCAGCCGCGTCCGATTCCGAATTCCAATAAAATCGTCTTTCTCGCGACCGCGCATCATACGGCGGTCGGCGGTTCGATCGTCGTTCTCGACCCGACCAAAGTCAAGTACGATCCCGAAACCGGCTGGGATTCGCCCGATTCGATCGAGCGGATCACGCCCGAGATTCCTTTCCCGGAAACTAAAAATGAAGAAACCGGAGAATGGTATCTTCCCAGTCAGTACTATTACGGACCGACTCCGCTTTCCGAAGATTTCTTTCTCGTTTCCTATAGCTTCGAGCCGGCGAACGGGTACCTGACGACTGACGGAAATTTAACGCCCGACACGGTCGGAAGCGGCAAGCTCGGTCTTTATTATCGCGATCGATTCGGTAATCTCGAACTCATGTACGAGGACGAGAAATACAGCTGTCGATATCCTCTGATTCTGCGCGAACGCGAAACGATCCCCGCGAAAATACCGTCGTTGCTTCCAGACGAATCCGCGTCGAACGCGGGCGTCGCCGACGACGGCGCGACCGGCACCTTCACGCTTTTCGACGTCAAAGAGTCGCTTTGGCCGTTCCCGAACGATCGCAAAATCACAGAATTGCGCGTTTTCCAACTTTTGCCGAAGTTTCCGACGCACCAGGGACATTATCCGGCGATCGGACACGATTTCGCGGGCAACGCGCGTATTTATCTCGGTTCCGCGCCCGTCGAAGA
>CAMZEO010000317.1 GCA_947305735.1 uncultured Planctomycetales bacterium
AGCGAGCGCCGATCCGCAAACGCATAGCGCGCCCGCAAACAAACACATTGCCGCCGGAAACGTAAAAAAAAACTTCTTAGCGATTTTCATAGAATATGTCAGCTCCACCCGTTTGTATTTTCCGTGAATTTAGTTATGCGTTTTGTTTTTTCCAAAAAAACTCTCCGCCCTACGGCTATTCGTCTTCTCCACGCCCCTCGGCGCCGATTCTTCACAACTCAGATTTCCGAAAACCAGTCGTTAGGCCATGCGCTCGTCTCCATACGTTACTATCGTTTAAAGTTCCCGAACCGACTGAACGCGACCATATCGCGTCGTCGTCGCGTTCTTTCGATCTTTGGCGACCAAGGTTATAGATATTGGGCGGCAATCTTTCAAAAACTGATCGCGTTCTCAAACGATTAGACCTTCCAACCTAACGCAAAACTTCTTCGTCGACGCGTTCCATCAAATGGCATTTCCTCATTAGGTCTTTCCCCAAAAGTCGGAATTTCGCGTCCCGCCGAGCTTCCAGGCCGCGATTTTCACAAAAGGATTTATAGCGGCGGCGAATTTGAAAAACAAAATATTCCGAACCTCTTTGAATACTAAGCGACTACGGCTGAAAAAACGTCTCCGCATTAATACTGATCGGAAAACGTCGTCTCGCGCGCCTCCCGATATTCGACGAACCTCGCCGCCTGTCGCTCGCGACTCTTATACGAACTCAACGTTCGAAGCCAACGTTGACAAACGACTCGATCCGAACGTTTTTCACATTCTCTTCTCCCGACTCAAATCGAACCCCTTTGACGTCGGGGTGATAGTTGACGACGTTCGACACGACCGAGTCGACCAGCGATCCGGCGACGAGAACCGCCTCGCGCGATCGAGACTGGACGTTGGCGATAATGATCCCGCGCGTGTCGCCCAACGGCGCGACTCCGCCCCAGGCGGGGTTGGCGTCTCCTATGCGAATCGCCGCCCTGTCGACGACTCCTTCGGGAGACGAGTCGATTACTCCGTCGATCGTAACGCTGTAGATCTTTATGCCGGACGCGTTGAGCAGACGAACAATCTGATGACCTCCGGCGGCGTATCCTACGACGTTTCGAATCAGAACGTCGTGAATATCGAGTTCGTCTTCCAAAGAGAAATCGCTAACTTCAGTCGATTCTAACACGCCTCCTTTCTTATCGTCCGCTCCGATCGCCGTTAGCGCGAGAACATCGTCGCCCGTCGTTCCGGAAATATTTTCGATCGTTATGTCATGGCACCCTTTGCGCAAATCTAAACCGTCGACGTTGAGAACTTTGACGCGCTCGCCGTCGATCGTTCTTTGTTCGACCGAGTCAAACCGAATATTGCGAACGGCGCCGAAGGAGCTTTTTTCAAGGGATATGCTCCATGCGTGCGCGTTGACGATCGAAATGTTCTCTATCGAGAAGTTGCGAACATTGGCGAGTAAAACGCCAATATTGCGCCAGTCGCCCTTTTGCGACTCCCCTTCTTTGCCCGCGTCCGTTCCGTAGGTGCGTTCGCCAAGCGTTTTGCCGCCGTCTCCCGTCGCGCGCGGATGATCCGCGCCGACAAGCGTCGCCGAACCGAGTCCGACAATATGAACGTTCTCGATCGGCTCGACTTTCTCAATCCCCGCTCCGCAATTCGCGCTACGAATGAAATTGTCGCGACAGGAATCGGACAATTTCAAAACGCAGTTCTCCAACAACAGCGTCGTATTCGCGGGCAATAGAATCGCCGAATCGAGAAGCCAAAACGTTCGATCGGCGACCTCGTCGGGAACGCGCGGCGGAATGCGAACGAGTCCGCCGCTCTTCGACGCGGCGTCCAACGCGCGCGCGATTCTTTCGGAATCGGAGCCGACATAGGAATTCGGGTCGCAAGGGTCGTCGTTAGCAAAGACGGAAGCCACGAAAAAAAACGCCGCTGTAAAGAAGAATAACCTTTTCATTTTCCCTCAACCATTCTAACGACGACCGACATTTCGCCAAATTCTCGGAATCGCTGCTCAAACAAATCGCGATCGTAGGCGATAAGTCCGTGATTTTCATAAGGATCGTTGAAGAAATAGCGTTTGGAATCGTATCCGACCAACACCAGACAATGCTCGTTGCCAAGCCAGGTGAAGGAATCGCCGATCCGGTAGGGCGAATTCTCGTCGACGTAATCGATCGTCCAGGTTCGCGTCAGGCGCGAGGGAGCCATGTTCATCGTTCCCCAAACGAGAACGGGATCGCCCTTGTCGACATAGTTGGCGACGAGATCGCACAGTTTCAGCCCGGTCGTTACGACGGCGCGTTTATCCTCGGGCAACGCCATATTCATCGATTTCGCCAAAGTCGGCGCGTAACAGCCGTATCCGCAATTCGGTCCGTCGTCTTTGTAGGGATCCCCCGGATACGCCGCGAAAGGATCGGGACCAAATCGACGCCCGTTTTCGTCTTCGCGCCAAGGTTTTTTAATAAGATAGTCGTCGGTAAATTCTTTCCAGGTAATTTCGACGCCGTAATACTGGAGAACCATCGTCGCGCTGACCGCTTCGCAACCGTAGACGACGTCAAGCTGGTTCAAATACGGAACGTCGATCAATTTCGCGCCGGGATCGGCGTCAACGGCGGCTCGCTCGATCTTTGTTCCTTCGACGCCAAAAGCGATGTTCGCGCCTAGTAAGACGGCGAAAAATAATCCGTAAAATAACGGCGTCAAAAGCGTTAAACGCGAGTAGTCAATCGTTGGCATACGTCGTCTCCAAATAGTTTTTCAGGTTTGATTCAAACGGCAAAAAGTCGAGCCTCGGCTCCGGAATTATACACGTCGGAAAAAGGAGCGTCAAGGAAAAACGACTTGACGCGAAGCGCGAAACTAGGTAACTTTTATCGCGAGAAAGCGGATAGTATCCGCCAAAAAACTGTTTTCAGAAAGGATTGACTTATGTCGACGGAACGGATCGAAGCGGTTCCAATGTTAGATTTGAAGCGCCAATTCAGCGTCATCGGCGCGCAAATGAACGAGGCGTTGCGGCGCGTCAACGAGAGCGGACAGTTTATCCTTGGTCCGGAAGTTAAAAAACTCGAAGAAAACGTCGCCAAATATTCCCGAACGAACTACGCGGTCGGTTGCGCTTCCGGCAGCGACGCGCTTCTGCTTGCCCTTATGGCGCTCAACGTCGGCGAAGGAGACGAAGTTATCGTTCCGTCGTTTACGTTCTTCGCCACGGCCAGCTGTGTTCCGCGCGTCGGAGCGACGCCCGTTTTCGCCGATATCGACCCTGTTTCCTTCAATTTGGATCCCCAAAAAGTCGCCGAAAAAATCACCGAAAAAACAAAAGCGATTATCGTCGTCCACCTCTTTGGACAAGCGGCGGATATGACGGCTTTGCAGACGATCGTCAAAGACGTCGAAACGAAAACCGGTCGCAAAATATTTATCATCGAAGACTCCTGTCAGGCGATCGGGGCGGAACTTGACGGCGTCTCGGTCGGAAACTGGGGCGACGCGTCCTGTCTTAGTTTCTACCCGACAAAGAACCTCGGCGGCGCGGGGGACGGCGGCATGGTCGTCTGCAACGACCAGAGGATCGCCGAACGAGTAAAACTCCTTCGCGGCCACGGAATGGCTCCGCGATACTACCACAAAGAAATCGGAATCAACAGCCGTCTCGACTCGTATCAGGCGGCGATTCTCAACGTCAAACTACCGTATCTCGATCAATGGACGCAAACGCGCGGTCAAAACGCCGCCCGTTACGAAAAGCTCTTCGCGGACGCCAATCTTTCAGACTATATCGTCGCGCCGAAAACGACGAGAAACCGCCGACACGTCTGGAATCAATACGTGATTCGCGTCTTAGGCGGCAAACGCGACGAGCTTCGCGCTTATCTCGCCGAATTCAAAATCGGCGTCGATATTTACTATCCGCTCGGTTTGCACCAGCAGGAATGTTTCGCCTATCTCGGCTACAAACCCGAGGATTTGCCGGAAACGCTAAAAGCCGCCAACGAGGTTCTCGCTTTGCCGATCTACCCCGAGCTGACCGCCGATGAACAACAATATCTAACGGGAAAAATGGCGGACTTCTTCAACAAATAAACCATTGGCGGACGAAGTTCTCAACGCGACGCGGGTTTTTCAAGAAGTCGCGTCGCGTCTCCCGCGAGTTCAAAGACGGTCGTCTACTCTCTCGGGCGGCGCGTCCGGGAAACGTTCGTCTTGTGCAACAAAAATCTTAAAATTAATATTTTTATAATAATCGCTATAATCAACTA
>CAMZEO010000318.1 GCA_947305735.1 uncultured Planctomycetales bacterium
GACAGAGCTACCGATAGCAAGGCTCTTCGGGAGTATCCTAACAGGTGGCGCGGCATAAATTTAGGATTTATCCGAAAATCATTAAAAAGTCTGTCCTGGCGTCTTGTTGGACTGTTTAAACGCCTTATTGAACGTAATTAAGACTAGCTTAAATGTATCAATGCACAAAATGGTCATGACGTTTTTTCATAACGTAGACACACTTATCAATGATGTTTTAGCCTTGAATTGCAGGCTTCAACAATTCTGCGCTTTACCTGAAAAGAGGGATTGATTTCCAACGCCTTCTTTTCCTCGCCTCGAGGGCGAACCTGTAGTGTAAAGTTATTATCTATCACGACTTGTTTCTTTTCTACGAAACCTGCGTCTAAACATAGAATCGTTTCCTCGGAAAGAAGTTCGACAGGTTGAAAACGTTGTTTCAGCCAAGGTTCCAAAAGTCGGGGATCACGACGACTGGTCCCAACAATGACGGGGGACGGCGGGACTCCGTTTTCCTCGACCAGAATCTCGCGTTTGCTCTCAATTTTTTCCCCGATCCGCAGGACTGGCTCCAACGGATTCCTGCGCCAACGAGGCTTTGATTTGAAAGTCGTCTACGGCGACATTCCATGAAGCTCGTCATATTTGCAAAGACCTGCTTCCCAGTTTTTTTAAACACCCCGGCTCGTTCCTAAAGTAAAAAACGATTGTGCAATGCAGAGGAATCCAATCCTTCGAATTTCTCGTGGAAAAGCGTTCCAGATTATGCCTGTTCGAAGAACGTTTACAATTCCGGTAATATGTCCTGGCGTCATATTTCCATCTATGTCTAGCGCTAGCTTTTACGCTTATACCCTTTGTCAGAGGCGCGCATTTCTTCCCGAGTTGGAATAAGGACTCGACGATTGCCCAAATGTTCATCGCTTACTTCTGAGGTTTTGCGCGCATTTTTCTTGTCCTTTAAACGTGGGGTATGGTGTGAAAGTAATTATTTTACGCGATTACCTCAAGTTTTATTTTCGGATAAGACCTTAATTATGCGCATTTTAAACAATATTCATTTAGAAACATTGGCGGAAGTTATAAAATTATTTCTAGAATATAAATAGAAATAGAAGATTGTTTTTTATTCTTGTGTTAAAAGATTTGATTAATTGATAGAAATATTGTTTTATAGAAACAGTAAAGTCAGTTTTTTCTTCACTTTTTTTGTCAAGCGTTGTTGCGACAATATCGGACAGTTTTTAAGGCGGACTTGAATGTGAAACTACATTCAATTTAAGACGAAAAAAAGCGGGAAAAGGGAATATCGGAATGCGTTTCCTCCTTGACTTATTATCCATTAGGTGTATCATCTAACAAATTGCAGTCGTTGACTGGGGTTGACATAGTTGCGGTTTTGTTTACGTATTCCGCACTGTTGCAGAGGCTTATTTTTGGCGCGAAATTATAGACGTTATTTTTAGACCGTGAATTAACAATCTCCAATATCGAAATGAGAAACGACGTTATACAACGTTTTTTATTATTGGTCATTGTTGGGTTTAGCGGGCGCTCATGGAAGCGATGGTATGAGAACTGACGACAGTATGAAACCTGAGGAAATTTTACGATTAGTCGACCAGATCCATTTAGAACGAAAGATCGATCGTGAAGTTGTCTTTGCCATCATCGAACAGGCTCTCGCCCTTGCCGCGCGCAAACATAGCGACGGAGGCGACGACAGCGTCGTCGACGTCCGTATTGATCGTCAAACGGGAGAGATTACCGCTTACCGCGACAATCTTCTTTTGGCGCCTACCGAAATAGCGGAACGTATTGGCGCTCAGACTGCCAAACAGGTTATCATCCAAAAGATACGCGACGCCGAGCGCGACATGATTTACGACGAGTATTTTCCCCTTATTGGACAAGTGGTGTCCGGTACGGTTCGACGCAACGAGGGGAGAAGCAACGTCACCTATGTGTCTCTATCCAACGTCGAGGCGATTTTGCCTTATTCCGAAAAGATTCCTCGCGAGAACTACCGTCCCGAAACGGTTATTAAAGCTTTGATCGTTGACGTTAAAAAGGTCGGCGCGAAAGTGAAGGTTGTTTTGAGTCGGTCTCGTCCGCTCTTTGTGCAACGTCTTTTTGAACAGGAAATACCGGAAGTCTCTGAGAACATCATTGAAGTTGTCAATGTTAGCCGAGAAGCCGGTAGACGTTCTAAGGTTGCGGTTGTTTCTAACGATCCTCACATTGATTTAGTTGGCGCTTGCGTTGGCGTTAGAGGCTCCAGAAGTCGCGCGATAACGGACGAACTTGGCGGCGAGCGGATTGACGTCGTGCCTTGGACTCCCGATACTTCGGAGTTTATTCGCAACGCTCTGAAACCGGCCGTTGTCGACGAGATTATGCTTTGCACCATGCTTGGTCGCGCAATTGTTCTTGTGCAGCATGATCAGCGATCTTTGGCAATTGGACGCGGCGGTCAAAACGTTCGACTTGCCAGTCGCCTTTGTAATTGGGACGTAGACGTTATGAATCGCGACGAGCTTGACAAGATAGCAGATAGCGCGATGGACGATTTTATGACGATAAACGGCGTCAACGAAGAATTGGCCGACGCTCTTGTCGGTCAAGGGTTTCTGTCTTTTGACGACCTGTCGATAATTGAACCTGCTGATTTGATGAGTCTCGGAAACTTGACGGAAGACGAAGTTGAGGCGATAACTTCCGAAGCGGAAAGATTGGCTCAGGAACGAGAAGTTGAAGAAGAACGAGAGAGACAGTTGCGCAAGGAAGAACAGTTTGAAGAGGGCGGCTCGACGCCAACAGATTAGTTCATCTCAATGAAGAGGTTCTAGTGTTGGTTACTCCACTTTTGTTGCCGCCGTTTCTCCGAGAGGGGAAACGACAATCGAATAGAGTTAAAAGTCGGGATTGCGTTCTTGTATTGCGGCGCATTCTTGATTTTGGCGTTGCTCGGCATATTGAGCGCGTCTTGAGTTCGCTGTTTGTTAGCGGATCTTACGAACTTAGAAATCCACGCCGTTGATTGACGGGGCAACCCTGTCGATTTATGTCGCGCCTCGTATTCAGGCGCAGAGTAGCGTACATTTTGTAGCCTTTGACGCATTTTAAAGAGTTGGGAAAGTTGACAATTCGAATTTACGCTTTAGCCAAGCAGCTTAAAAAAAATAGCAATGAACTTCTTGAAGTTTGTCCGAAGTTAGGCATTACCGGCAAGACCAAGGGGTTATCGAGTTTGACTTCCGAGGAGGTCGAACGAATATCCGAGTATTTTTCCTCTTTGGGTGATCAAGAGGTTAGTTTGGCTGAAAAACCTGAAATGGTCGCCCCTAAAAGTATTCCCTCTGAAGGCGAAAAGAAAATTCGGACGATTCCCATAATTAAGACGCCTAGACCCGGCGGAATATCGCGTATTTTCGGCGTTTCGAGTAAGCAGTCTGTTTCAAAGACGACTCCTGTCGAGCCGAAAGACGACCATTTCAAGGCTGGAAGTTCGAAAGACGCGGAAGGCAAGGATTCTATCGAGACTGCTTCTGAAAAGGGAATTGCTCAAAGCGTTGAATCACCTACGTTGTCGACGGATGGGAAGGATTCGGTCGAGGGGCGTAGACGCGTCGAGGTTGAGGGCGGGGTTGCTGCATCCGCAAAGCGTTTGGAAAGGGATTCGGACGCTTCTTCTCAAGAAAAGCGCGATGGTAAAGAAGGAGATCAAAACGCTTCCGTAGGGGGTAAAGCGCGCCGAAAGAAGGACGATTCCGTCGGCAATTTAGAATCTTCTTCTGATAGTTCTCTTGTTGGCGTTACTGCGAAAACGACGTCAAGCGCCGCGTCCGCCGTTTCTACCGACGCTGACAATAAATCGGCGGAGAAAGGAGAGGTTGGTTCTAAAACTTCCGCAAACGTTAAAAAGGCGTCGCCGATTCAGCCCGCGATTAATCGTCGCGATCTCAAGCGCAATTCGGGGCGAAGTCAAGCGAAGCCCGTTGTTGAATCGCGACCTATTCGACCTGTTCCCCCCGCCTTTTCCCAGCCTGATCGAACGCAGATTCTTGAGGAGATGAAGCGTCCTCCAATGATTACGCCCCATGCGGGTTCTCGCGTCGCTGTTTTGGACAATAACACCAAAAAAGCCGGTTCGGGCGGCTCTGGCTCGCGTTCGAGTTCTAACAGGGGGAGCGTAACAATTGGAAGATTGGCTCAGATGCCGGACGTTCCTTCTCGTCCAGTAACTAAAAAATCT
>CAMZEO010000319.1 GCA_947305735.1 uncultured Planctomycetales bacterium
ACAAGCGTGAAGAAACGGCTCTCGAATACGTCTTGCAACTGGTTGACGGTCCGTCGGGCTGCGACGACGATCGCTTTGCCGCTTCCCTTCTGTCAATTGTATTGGGCGCGTCTGTTGGAAGCCGCTTCTTTTGGGAATTAGTAGATTCCGGTCGCGCTGAATCTGCTTCTTTTTCTTCTGTAAACTACTTGGACGCGGGTTATTTCGAAACCTCCCTAGCATGCAATCCCGAGGACGTCGACGATAATCTGTCCATAATACGCGAGATACTTGCAGACGCGAGAAAGAACGGGGTAAAAGAGGGCGAGTTAGAGCGAGCCAAGAACAAATTGTCCGCGGCATTGGCGTTGAGCGCGGAACGCTCGATGACCAGACTTTTTGCCATTGGCGAAGAGTGGCTGATGAATAGAAGATACTACTCTGTTGCGGAAAATTTAGGAATTCTTCGCAATCTAACTTCTGACGACCTGTCGAGGGTTATGGAGAAATATGACTTCGACAATCCTTTCACTGTCGCGGTCGGCAGCTTGGAGTCTCTTCGAGAGTACGCTTAGCATTATTTTCAGCGGTTCCGTTTTTTCAGGGCGAAACAAAAAAGGTTGAGCAAAAACTCAACCTTTTTCATCTGTTTGGCGTTTAAACGAACACTGCTGGCGGCTACTCAAAGAGCGTCAAAATCGTCGTCAATAGTATCCTCGTCGTCATCCTCGGCCGAATTCATTTTGGGGACGACCTCTTCCCTGACAAATTTTACAATGTCGTCAAAAACCGGTTTGTTTTCCACCCAAAACTTCTCGTCCATTTTCCAGGTGATTACCGAATCGTCAATATTGAACTGAACAAACGTGTCAATAAGCGTTTTAATTTTATCGAAGATCTTTTGGACGAGCTCCTTTTCTTCTTCGCCAAGTTCAACTTCCGTCGAGTCCAAGCCGACTTTTAAGATTTCTTCCATCGCTTTGTCGATTTCGGGCAGGACTACGTTTTTGACCGCGTCGACGTAAGCTTTGGCGTCGTCGGCAGATTTTGCCTTGATTTTTGACACCAACTCGAGACTGTCAAGGCTTGCATACCAGAAGTTGTATTGAACTTTTTCCGACAGCGACTTGGAAACATCGTTGAAACGAAGGAGAGTTTCCTTCAGAGCGTCGGAGTGATCGCCAAGAATCGGGTTATCTTCAAGTTGTTCAAAAACTTTCTCAAATTGTTTTTCAGCGATTTCGTCATTTTGCGCGTTCAAAGTAACGCCGGAAAGAAAAGCGTTCGAGTCGAGCGCTCCGAAACCGTCGTCAAATTCTTCCTTTTCGACCGTCGCAATTTTAGTAAACCGTCCCTTCATGTACGCCTTGACTTCGTCAGTTGAAACCGACGCGGGAACGATTAAAACGAAGAGGAATCCTTCGCGTTCAAAACGGTATTTAAGGGTAATTTCGGAGTTTTCTGGAATTTGCTGATTGATAGCGCCGACGGCGGCGCGCAAGTCCTTTTTCTGAGCGTCTGTTAAATTTTTGACGGGAATGGCCACATAAGGATAGAGCGTCTTATTGGCGTCTTCCGGTTGGTCAACGACAAAGAAGAATTCGTTTACGCCGGCGTCTTTGAACGGCTGAACGTTGGTGCCGAAAAATTGTGAAGCAAAAATACCAACAATTGGAATAATCTGTTTTGCGTTTGCTGCTTCTTCGTTATCGGCGACAAAATAATCTACGGCGGCTGTTCCTACTTTTTTAACCGCGGACGAAATCTTTTCCGAATCTACATTGTCAAGGTTGACGCGGACGATAGAAATCGTTTCTTTTTGAACAAGGGGCGCATAGTCGCCTTGAGCGAAAGTCGCGCCGACGAAAAGTAACGACGTAAGTAAAGAAGCGGCGGCAAGCGTAAAGCTCTTCATTGACGAAACTCCTAAATGACACGGCTATTGGCTAATTGTTTCAAAGGTTCTGATGAAAAGTAGCCTCTTGCCGGAAAAACTAATGCGCGGGGAACTATAACCATCAATCAAATATTGTCGTTACCAACCCCGACGTCCCATATTGCGGACATTATAACAGAATTGTTCTTTACCTGTAAATAGGAACTATGTCATTTTATTTTTGAGGGGAATATAACCATACGTTTTTAACTGCGTGGTATTCGGAGTTTGAACTTGAAACGCATTCTCAAAAAAAGCGAGTTTTTTTCTTCAGATTTGGGATTGATATAGAAAAGCGCTATAATGAAGGTTGCCATGGTGATATTGGCGACGTAGATTGCCATTAAGACCGATAATTGACTTTTCGGAGATTCGTTTTGGACGACCAAGTACTTGAAATCGATTTGAGGTTGGTAGAGGGAGAGACGTTTTTGTCAACGTTGGGGACTGGAACGCCGATCGATACCGTATACGACGTGATTGCTCCGGAGAACATTGTTTTCCAACATCACGTAGCGGGACCTTTTGTTCGCGTCTGGGCGTTTGCGCTTGACTTGATTGTTATAGTTCTTTACCTTGTCGTTTCTCTTGTTGCCGTCGGTTTTTTTATTGAAGAAATCCTTATTTCCAGAATGTCGGTTTACGCTAATTTGGGGGAGACAATTTTTTATGTCTTCGCCTTTTTTAACTTGATGTTTACGTTTTGGTTTTGGAATGCATTTTTCGAAGCGTTCTGGGGGGGGCGAACTATAGGCAAGGCGATTGTGGGACTTCGCGCGTTGACGATCGCAGGACGTCCCATTGGACTTAGTCAAGCATTATTACGTAATGTTTTACGATATGCCGATTTGTCGCTTGGTCCTTTGTGCGTTTTGATTATGGGGATGAACGATCGAATGGCAAGAGTGGGAGATCTTGCGGCCGGCGCTATGGTGACGATAGAACGTAAAAAGAAAAAAAAGGTTTCAACTTTTCTTGAACAGCAACTTATCCGTAACGTGGAATCGCGTATTCCCAAGGATTATGTTGTTTCGTCGTCTCTTCATAAAACCTTGGCTCTTTACGTTTCGCGTCGCGAGGAAATCTCGGAAGCGAGACGAATCGAGATTATCAAACCGTTAGCCGACGTTATCGTCAAAGAAAGCGGTTTTCCGTATTCAGTGAATCCCGACGCTTTTCTTTGCGCTCTATATCGTCGTTCTCTTGAACTGGAACGCTTAGATTAGACTTGAAGAAATTTGTTCAATATGCGATTATTTTCTTTGTCATAGCAGTTTTTAAAGTAAAATTCCCACCTTTGTAATCATATTTTTTCCCGACTATGCGAGAGAACAAAAGTCCCAAAAATCCGGGCGAGAGAAATCGAGACAAGGACGTTGACAAACAGAATCTTCGCTACGGAAAAAAACGCGGTAGTAAAAAAAATAACGATGGTTTTCAAGGACGTCTAGACGACGGGGATTTGGAGTCGAACAGCAACATTCAACTTAAAGAATCGCGCGATTCTTATTATGAGAGTAAAATTTTCACTACGGAACGTTTTGACGCTTCAACGCAAGGAGACCTGACTACTCGCGCGACAAGCGTCGCTAACGAACGCGCGATTCTTGTTGGAGTCTATACGCCCGGAAAAGGCGTCGGGGACGACCCGTTAGCCGAACTTGCAGGGCTTGCGGAAGCCGCAAATGTGGATCCCGTTGGTTTTCTTATTCAACGACGAACGACTCCGGACGTCGCATACTGTCTTGGTAGCGGCAAGCTACATGAATTAGAGAATCTTATTCAAGCGCTGGACGCTCATGTCGTTCTTTTCGATCTTGATTTATCCCCCGGTCAGACAAGAAATTTGGAGAAGAGTTTGCAAACTAAGGTTATCGATCGAACCGAGTTGATTTTAGACGTTTTTGCAACGCGAGCGCAAACTCGCGAGGCTCGTTTGGCCGTTGAACTAGCGCAACTCGAGTATTCGCTGCCCCGTTTAAAACGGATGTGGACTCACTTAGAACGTCAAACAGTTGGCGGCGTTGGACTTCGGGGACCGGGAGAAAAACAGCTTGAAGTCGATCGACGGATCGCGCAGAAAAGGATCACTGAACTTAAACGAGAATTGGACGTCATTCATAATCGGAAAAAGCGTGAAATAGAGGGTCGCGAACAAACGCGTCGAGTCTGCTTGGTCGGTTATACGAACGCGGGGAAAAGCTCTCTTCTCAACGCTATGACAGATGCGGACGCGTTTGCTCACGACATGCTTTTTGCAACGCTTGACACGAGGACTAGGCGTTGGTTTCTCCCCGGCTGGGGACCCGTG
>CAMZEO010000320.1 GCA_947305735.1 uncultured Planctomycetales bacterium
CCGCGCCGGTCATCAATCGGTTCAACATTCGTCAGGACGGCGACACGAGCGCGTTTCTGCCCGAACTGAAACTCCTACCGAACGCCGATCCGAATTTCGATCCCAACAAACGAGTCGCGGAAGAACAGCTCAAAGAAGCGCTTGAAGAAGTTAAAAAGGACAATATTAAGATCGAGATTGTCGGCGCGAACTACGGTATTCAAGAGGAGGACAAGCGCGTCGACGTGCTTGACAAAGTTTTGGAACACTTCAACGGCTCGCGCCTGTTGACGATCACCGGCGTCTACAACGATCTTTTCGGCGATCCGACGCCCAACCAGGTGAAGACGTTGCGTATCGCGTACCGCATCAACGGCGGCGACGTGCGGCACGTCTCCTTCGACGAAAACAAGACCGTCCTGTTGCCGAAATAAGCCGCGACCGTCGGTTTTCCGTCGCCAAGGACCGAACCGCGCCGCCGCGCGCGGTTCGGTCGACCGTTGCAAACCCGAAACGCGCGTCGAAACGACGCGCGTCGACGCAAAGAGGCGCCGTCCCAAAAGACGGCGCCTTTTTTACGCGCGCGGCAAACGAAAAATCCGCAAAGCGACCCAGACTCCGAAGATACGACCGACAATTTCTCTTCGTACTTTCACGGTAAGAACGCTCGTCAAGACCGCATCGGCGCTTGGGGGCGATTAGCTTTCTTCAAAGACGTCGACGAATAAAAGCGCGGAACCCTTGCGATAAACGTCGGCTCGGCAACGCCGCGCAAGAGGATTTCATAATAACGCGAAAAGCCCGCGCTTTCTTACGAAAACGCGGGCTCTTTTCGTAACGATCGCAGGCGCGATCGACGCGTCAACGCGCGCGACGACCGCGATATTGACTCGCGTCGACGTATTCTTCGGTCGTAGACGCTCCGTTCGCCTGAACCGGAACGATCGGCGCGACTCTTCCAACGACGACCGACGCCGTCTTGGGAACTTCGACGCGTTGCGCGGCGGAATTCGCGCGGAGGGATCGGGACGACTTCGCGTTGCCCGGACGAACTCTCGAGTAGACGGCGCTTTTGAGCTGAACGTTTCTTCCCGGCTTGCTCGCCGATATTTTCGGATTCCAGTTGGAATCGTCGCTCGCGTCTTCGGGATTGCCTTCCGCGACCGGCGCGGCTTCCGGCGTCGACTCGGGGGCGGAACCTGAAGCCTCCGACGACGAGTCCTCTTTCTCTTCTTTGCTTTCCGCCTCGGCGACCGCTTCCTTAGCCAATTCGCCGACGCTGACGTCGCCTTGAAGCGCCGCCGATTCGGGCTCCGACGATTCGACCCGCGCGTTAGCCTCGGGCTCTTCGGTCTTTTCGGGCTCGGAAGTCTCCGACGTCGACTCCGGTTCGGAACCGACGGACTGCTCCACCGTCGCGGAAGCGGGCTCGAACGTCGTCGGAGGATTCGGAACCGAAGAATCAGACTCGGACGCGGACGACGTTTCCGGAGCGGGTTCGGAAACGACCGGAGGCTCGGGCGTCGACGAAGCCGACTCGACCGTTTGCGACTCCGAGACGGGTTCGGGTTGGGGGTCCGAAACGACTGGAGCCGACTCCGAGCGAGACGCGGAAGCGGACGGCGAGACGTCGGCGTTCGACTCGTTTTTCGGCGTTTCGATCGTCGGATCGGGAATTTGAGGCGTTTCGAGCGTCGGTTGAGTATTGGCGACGTCCTGGTCGCGCGAGGGAGCGTAAGAACGATAAGGCAAATCGACCGCTTGACCGGCGGACGCGCCGGACGTGTCCTTGGCGGCGGCGTTGTCGACGTATTGAGAACGCTCGGCAAGCGCGCCGGACTCGGCGTTCGCGCTCGACGTCTTCGCGGAAGAATCCTCGACTTTCAACGGATCCGAAGGAACCGAAGGAGCGTCTTTTTGGGCGTCGTCGAGCTTCGAATCGAGCTTGCGGTCCTGGAATCGTTGCAGGAGTCTCGGACGGTCGCCCGTCGAGGCGCAGCCGACGACCATGGCCAGGCTCAACGCCGCGACAAACAACGCGCAAACTCGACTTGACCTCAACACGACTAACGCTCTCCGCGACGACGCGAATCTTTCATTGATATTGGTAGGTTGCATCCTTTTGTTCCTTTGCATATAAACGCGTCGCCGGATCCCATTATCCTCAAACGAGGAGCGACGCGGACTTCTGATCAATACTATTGTATGCTGTTTTACGTCTTTGAACAAGGATTATGCGAAAATTCTTCGATATATTTCCAAAAAAAACTAATTTTTTTGACATAAATAGCCGCAAGTGAAAAATTTTTAACGTTTTTATCAATTTTGTCTTTTAGAATGAATAAACAGGATTTAACCGCTCTGGCAATTTCTTTGGCTCGTTTCGACTTACAATCGTTACCGTTAGACCTCTCGACACAACAGGCATAAGCGACTTGAACAACAAATCTGAATTGAGCAATACATCGCGAAACTGCGCGCGAGTATTTTTGATTATTTAGCCGCCGCCGATTTTTTATCGAAAAAGGGCGGTTGTCAAACCTCCGATAATGACTACGAGGCGAAGCGCCGCGCGTTTCGAAAGTGATCGCGCGGTCGGAGTCGTCGGGGCGTTCGAGGCAAGGTTCCGTCTTGCGCGGTTCGCCTAATCGTTATAAAGAGCGCGGTCGGGAGCTTTTTAGGCTCTTCTCCAACTTTTATATTTTTTTTCGCAAATTGTCTTCGGGAGTTTCGTATTACTCTTGCGAAGGAGATTCGAACTTTCCGCGAAGGCGATTCGCGCGCTGCGGCGTTCGTCGTTCTCCGAAGGGGATCTGCGTTCCTAAGGACGGGAACTCGAAAGGCGCGCGGTAACGCAATATAGCAAGGAGGAACAATAGTATGCTTGTTTTGTCCAGATACAAGGATCAAAGCATCTACATCGGCGACGATATTGTCGTAACGGTCGTCGACGTTCGCGGCGATCGTATCCGGCTGGGGGTCGAGGCCCCGGCGGACGTTCCGGTGCACCGACAGGAAATTTACGAGGAAATTCAGCGCAGCAAGCGCGAGCAAGAAGCCGAAGCGGAACCCGTTAAAAGCTTCGAACATAGGCGTTGCGGCGCGAGCAGAGCCAACGCCGAGTTGCAAATGAACCCCGGCTCTTTTTGAACGAATTCCGGTCGACTTCGCGGCTCCGCTCTGGCGAAGTTCGCGAGGCCTGGTATAATAGGCGCGCGGCGGTCCGCATGGATTTGCCGCGCGTTTTACTTTTTGCGACGCGACCTCGCTCCAACGTCGCGCGGACAAGCCGATGGAAAAACTTTCGAAAACGTCCTTGAACTACTACCTTTCCGAGTATCTCGAAGATCTCAAGCGCGCGGGCGTGAAAGATTTTCGTCGGACTCCGCTCCGTTTCGCCGCGCCCCCGTCTCCGACAGACGTCGAGCGCCCGGCGGCGAGCGCCGAGTCTCCGAAGTCCGCGTCCGGAAAACCTTCCGAATCCGGGGCGACGCAATCTCGAAAACCGGCGCCCTCCGCGTCCGACGACGAGCGCGAACGGGCGCTCGCTCAAATCGCGGCTCAAGTCGCTTGTTGCTCGCTTTGTCCGGAGCTTGTCGCCAATAGAACGCAAACGGTTTTCGGAACCGGCAATCCTTACGCGGAGCTGTGCTTTATCGGCGAAGGACCCGGCGCCGAGGAAGACGCGCGAGGCGTTCCGTTTGTCGGGCGAAGCGGTCAGTTGCTCACCGACATGATCGAAAAAGGCATGAAAATCAAACGCGCCGACGTTTTTATCTGCAACGTCGTGCGGTGCCGCCCCCCTCAAAACAGGAATCCGGAGCGATCGGAAGCGGACGCGTGCCGTCCGTTCCTCGACGCGACGTTGGACGTCGTCCGACCGAAATATATTTGTTGTCTGGGCTCGATCGCCGCGACCAATTTGCTTCGCGTCGACGCGCCGATCGGCAAGTTGAGGGGAATCGTTCACGACTACAAGGGCTCCAAAGTCGTCTGCACGTATCACCCCGCCTACCTGTTGCGAAATCCGGCCGCGAAAAAACAGGCTTGGGAAGATCTCCAGCTTCTTATGCGGGAGATGGGGCTTTTCAAGTAGGCGCGCGTTTTCGGAATCGTTCCATTCAAACGGCGCTTGGACGATCCGGAAATCAATTTGACGATTTATCGGGTTGGCGCCCCTTTTCAAG
>CAMZEO010000321.1 GCA_947305735.1 uncultured Planctomycetales bacterium
CAAAGAAGCTCTCTCTTTCTCAACAACTTGCGTCGGCGCCTTTTCAACAAAACTTCCCGAAAGCTTTGCTTCCTTTGACATAATGAATCCGTCGAGCCTCGCGATTTCTTTTTCCTTCTTCTTGATCTCGGCGGGAATATCTATCAAATCAGCAACGTCAACGTAAATCTCCATCGTAGAAGTAGCCGCATTTGAAGACAATGCGGGAGGAACCACGTCAGGTCCCAATTCTGTAGCGACCGAACAAGCCATCGACTTAAAATACTCGCTCATTGGACGTAGCAGCTCGGCAATCTCGGCTGAACACTTTATTGCAAAGTTAACCTCCACGCGAGGTGAAACGTTTTGTCTCGCGCGAACATCGCGAACGCAACGAAGCGCTTCTTGAAATTGGGCAAATTGAGCTTCAATATTCTGATCGATTAACGCTTCGTCAACCGATGGCCAAGGCGCTACGGCAATACTCTCGGAAGCAGGCGCCAATTGTTTTTTCCCGCGAACGGGCGCAAAGTCTGCTAAACGTCGCCAAACCTCTTCGGTAACGAAAGGAGTAATCGGATGCAAAAGCCGCAAAAGCTCGTCCAAAACGCATACCAAAACGTTTTGCACCAAACCGCGACGTTCCGGATCAAATAATCTTGCTTTTGAGATTTCGACGTAGAAACTACAAAATTCATCCCAAGCAAAATCATATAGCGCGCGGGCGGCTTCTGAAAATTTATAGTGTTCTAAAGACTCCGTTACACGCTTTGTTACGCTCGTCAATCTACTAAGAATCCACCTATCCTCAACGTAAAGCCCGTTGAGCTCAATCTGACGCGGTTGGAAACCTTCCAAATTGATCATCACAAAACGCGAAGCGTTCCAAAGTTTATTGCAGAAATTTCGCGCAACCTCAAATCGTTCGCCAACAACCGGACCAAGAGGCAACGCTTTCTCCTCGGGAGCGTCCGCCCACTGAGTCGAAAAGCTCTTTTTGCACTTTTGACACTCAATAACGTGCTGGGTGCGATTCTTCTTAGTCTGCTCAATAATCGCCCCGCAGTAAGGACATTCAAAATCCAAGGAGAGACGAACGTCCTGACTTTCAGTAGTCAAATACACGAGTGCAAAACGAAGCGCGTCGGCGCCAAACTTTTCCATGACGGCGACAGGGTCGACGCCGTTACCCTTCGACTTCGACATTCCTTCGCCATATTTATCCAAAATTTTAGGATGGATAAAAACTTGTTGAAACGGTTTTTTACCGGTGTCGTAATAACCGGCGAGAACCATGCGCGCAACCCAAAGACTAATGATATCGCGGCTCGTGATAAGAGCGCTCGTTGGATAGTAGTAATCAAGTTCTGGCGTCTTGTCAGGCCATCCAAGAGTGGAATGCGGCCAAAGCGCGGAACTAAACCATGTGTCTAAAACGTCTTCTTCACGTTTGATCGCGCATCCAGGAACGGCGTCTTCTTTGAGGTTCTCTGTCAGCGAACATAAAAGCCAACCGTCGTCCGCTTCGTTACGACGCCACAATACGTCCTCGCGCCCCCCAAAAACGGTTCTCAAAACATCTTCATCAACATCTGGACAATACCAAATTGGAATCTGATGTCCCCACCATAACTGTCGCCCTATGGGCCAATCACGCTTCTCGGAAAGCCAATCCAGATAACCTTTGGCGTAACGAACCGGTTTGATCTCAACCTCGCCGTTCGCAACCGCGTCCATAGCAGTCTGAGCCAAGGTCTCCATTTTAACGAACCACTGGTCGTTTAGGTAAGGTTCAATTGGGGTTTTAGAACGATCGGAAGTTGCGATTTCAATAGTTCTATCTTCAACCTTGACTAACGCGCCAAGCTCTTCAAGGTCGGCAAGTATCTCTGCTCTGACCTTCTTGATGGGCAATCCGTTATATTTGCCGGCGTTTTCGTTATAGGTACCGTCTCGATTGAGAAGGTTAATCATAGGCAACCCATGACGCAGACCGACTTCGTAGTCGTTAGGATCGTGGGCAGGAGTAATTTTAACGCAACCAGTCCCCTTGTCTGGTTTAGCCCAAGCGTCGACTATAAGAGGAATCTCACGATTCTGGATGGGGAGAACAACCTTTCGACCAGATTTCGCCATCGAGGCAAGCCGAACAAGAGTTGACAATGTCTCAGATCGACGCGCAACCAACGCCTTTAGTTCGGCCTCCGCATCATCTCTTTCGCGTTCAGAACACGAAGAAATTCTTTCTTGTATTTCCTTTTCAATGCGATCAAACTCAACTTCAGGGTTGGGATGAACAGCCACGGCAACGTCGCCAAGCATCGTCTCCGGTCGTGTGGTTGCAATTGTCACGAAAAAAGGCTCGCCTGGCTGGGGATCCACGACGGGGTAATTCAAATACCAAAAATGTCCGGCGGTCGTCTCATGAAAAACTTCGTCGTCGCTGACCGCCGTCTGTAATTTGACGTCCCAATTTACCAAACGTTTGCCGCGATAGATCAAACCGTCGGCAAAAAGCTTAAAAAAGAATGCGCGCACAGCCTTCGCGCAGACGTCGTCCAACGTAAATCTCAGACGTCGCCAGTCGCAACTGCACCCCATCGCTTTAAGCTGAGTCAAAATCCGAGCTTGATATTGGTCTTTCCAGTCCCAAATACGCTGAACCAACGCATCGCGACCAAGATCCCAGCGAGTCTTCCCTTCCTGTTCCAGCAGCCTCCGTTCAACAACAGCTTGCGTGGCGATACCTGCATGGTCAACGCCGGGAATCCAGAGCGTTTCGAAACCTTGCATACGCTTCATCCGGACAAGCGTGTCCTGCAACGAATCATTCAACGCATGACCCATATGCAGCATACCCGTTACATTAGGCGGGGGAATGACAACAGTGTAAGGACGTTTGTCAGGATTAACGTCGCTGTGAAAAACTCCCTTTTCTTCCCAGAACTTCGTCTGCCGCTCTTGCGCGGCAATATGATCATACTGTTTAGGAAGATCACTAATCAATTGCTCTTGATTTGACATAACAGAAAACAATCTCTCCGAAGCCTAAAGTTTTAGCATCGGGCTTAGTAGGCGGAAAACACGCGTAAAACGAGCTTTTTCGCTCGAAAATCCGCGTTTGACGTCTTGATGCTCAAAATGCGAATCCAATCGTTTTTTGGAAAACAACCGTCCGGCAAACGTGAAGCAAACTAGGGACATTCTACAAAAAAACGATAAAAGACCAACCCCCCAAAATGCGCGAAAGAAGAAATCTTATAAATAGTATAGTAACGACGTCGAATAATATGCGTATAAATTATACAACGCCATCCATCAATAATACCAATACAATCAGATATTCAAGAAGTCTAATTCTCCACAATAATAGGAGCCAAAACAGACTCGTCGTCTTTTGAACCCGACCAATGAGGAATCGAGAATTTCTTTGCTATCCACCCTGCATGGATGACACGCCCCGAAATGCTTGCAGCCACATGTGTTCTATTTGTAAATTGAACGCGAGTTCTATTACCGGCTTCTTCACGAGACAACGTCATTAATTCACCTTCCTGAACATTCGTCAGACTTCTAATTTCAAAACAACGTTCAAGAACGATGGAGCACCTATCGTGAACGGCTCTCGCAGCGGCTCCAACAGTCGCGTCGTCGCGTTCGGCTAGCGATTCTTTAATGAAATCAATAAAACGAGCTTCCCTCTGCAACGCGGACAAAAGTTCAAACGCGTCGGAACGCCCCGGAGTAACATTTGGATCAACCTTTTCACAATGGTAGTCCGCTTGATTATCACATTGCTCCGCCGAAAAGTCGGCAAGAACCATCGCTAGACGCGCGTTCATTTCCCTGTCTGTCAGCGCGCCCCAAAAAGATCTGATTGCGACAATAATTCCCATAATACATCCTTTCCGATAACAGAAATATTTTCCTGCTGTTCAAATGTTGGTGTGAGTTTTTTGTTAAAATGATCAAAATCGTTAATTACTGATCCAGTAATCTCCGACCGTCTGACGCCACTTTCCTGTGGCAATAGCCAATGCTCCCAATGGAACCCAACTTCGTCCCATTTTCTTGCAACGTTCTGCGACTGCGGTATTGTTCCAACGTTCGACTCTACTGCTTGCTATCCACCAATTATCAGCGTTTCGTTTATCGTAGTCGGGAATGAGAGCTTGTTTACGTC
>CAMZEO010000322.1 GCA_947305735.1 uncultured Planctomycetales bacterium
GTCACCGCCCTGGTCTTGATTTGCTTTCTGGATAAAATCGTACTGTTCAGCGCCAATTTTATCAGCGAGATAATATCCAAAGGTATCGTATTTTTTCCCGCCTACAATCTGCGGAGAATGACCATTGTAATGGAACCAGCCAGCGCGTGAAGAAGAGAAAGAATTGTCAGGAGGCGTTGTTTGACTCGCCAACGCCTCTCTCAATCCTTCTTTGCTCATTATATACGAATAATCTAAAACGTCAAGCGCTGTTTCACGTGGAAAAGTAGATTTATCCTCGATTTTTATATAACGATTTCCTCGTTCGGACAAATGACGGGCTTCTTCCAAACGTTTTGCAATAATTTTTGAGTCAGAATCTGTCAGTTTTTGCAAAGCGGCTCCCATTTGCGCTTTTGCCGCCGGAGTTCTAATTAAGTCGTGAACTTCATTCGCGATTTGTAGAACGTCATAGTCGCCAAAATATGTCATGAGGGAACTATTCGAAACGCTATTCCCAATTCGCGAGCCGTTTCCTTTACCGTTGACTCCCGTCATTGTCCAGAGGTCGTCGAAGAACGCGTTGACTTTCTCATTTCCGTTTTGATCTTTGGTAACTTCTCCCCAATTGGCAACTGATTTACGTCGTCCGCTTCCGTGAAATCCAAACGAACAACCGTTGTCGATTCGTATCGGATTTTCATTCTGGTCGATCATGATGTTTTTGTCCCAGTTCCCGACCAGAACGTCCACCGCGAAATGTTCGCGAATCTTTTTGCGCATTTCGTTTAGAGCGGCTTGGTCGCCTTTTTTCTCTTTCGCGTTCCACCACTTATCAATCGGAGTCAATCCTTCGACAAAACGCGATAGTTTAACGGGCTTCCCGTTTTTGTCTTTATACAAATACATTTCGGGGACGTTAACTCCAAGCGCGCGGTAGAACGAGTCGGCGCGACATTCGTTTTCCAAATGCTCGGGGGGTATTTTGGAACCGGTCGTTTTGCGAATGAATTTCACAGTGTTTCCGTCCGCGTCCGAATATTCAACGATCGTCGCGCCCGTGGAACCTCCCGCGCTTCCAAGTTGTTTGACCTCCGACAAGTCGACTGGAAAGCCGTCCGGAATATTCAATAGCGCTCTCTTTACTTTGTCCAAGATTCTGTTAAACACGTCAAAAAATCTTTTGGCGCGATTGTTTTCATCTTCCCATTTTTTATGATTATCGTTGCCTGCCATATCCAAACTCCCGCTCGTATTATCCCCGCTTTTTGCTCAGTCTAATTCAGGCTCTTTTTTCGCCAGAAGCTCCATAAACGCGTTTCTTGCTTTGAGAATGTTTTGTTTGAGCCAGTCGATGACAGACTCGTCGACGTTGGCGAGAATGGTCGAAAGATTGTTTTCGTCGCCGTATTTGAAATCGTATTGAAAAGAACCCGTGTCGACGCGCCAGACAACCGGTTCCAGGACGTAATTGGGAAGAACGACGGGCGCGTTTGCTTTGATAGACTCAGAAATCTTTTCGCCTTGCTCTTTCGCAAGCGCTTCCAGCTCCTCGGCGGTTTGCTGAACCTCTTTCGAGATGTGGAACAGCTCTTTCGCGGTCGCCATATAGCCGAGATTTGGAGCGAAAATCTGATCTTCTTTGAGCTTCCCTTGCTGATAGAGTTCAAAGCGTTTCGCGCCGAGCCACGAGCGTTTGAAGTCGTTACTTTGTTTTTTGAAATAATCCGCGAACGTGAGCGACGACGGAACCTGATCGTAGGCTTTTTGTCCCGTTCGCGCTTCAAAGTCTTTTTGTGCCTGATAGTAGTATTTCAAGCGAGTCGATTGCGAGAGGTCGTCCCAGCGTCGTTTCCAGCCGTTTTGTTTGGCGTTGGCGTTGTACTCGTCTTTTGCGAGCTGATCGAAGTCGGCGTTGGCGGCGGGACGTTCGGAATCTACTTCAACGACGTTTCCTTCGTCGTCCTTCAATTCAACGTAGGGAACGAGCGTACATCGGCAATTCGGATGAATCGGCGGTCGTCTCGCTTGTCCCATATCTTCCCCGCGCCAGATGTAGCCGTCGAGGGAAGCGCAATACGGACACGTCTTACCGTCGAGGGTTCCGAGGAACTTTACGCCGTCAATCACGTCGGCGTTCTCTTTAATCGTTTCGACGCGGGCGTTGTTGGCGACTCCGTTGATAATTGTTCGCGCCAGCGTAACGGCTCCCGCTTGCGTCGTAGCGAGTACGCCGTCCGTATAGTTGTTCTCTTTTGATCCTCTGATCAGGCGATAAATATCGCGTACAGAAAGTTCTTCCACGCTTGCCCTTTGACAAGCGCTGGAAATTGTTTCGAGGTCTTTCCGTTGCCAGTTTTTGTACCAGTCGGCAATAGTGGCGCCGTTGATTGACTGACCATCCAGAATTGCGGATTGTTGCCGAGGCGTAAGCGTTTTGCAGAATCTCTGTTCGCGTTCTTTTCGGGCGGCGTCTCCGAGCGCCATATTAAACTCTTTCGCTGTTTCGTCGGTGCCGGATTGAAGAACGTCGGCGGAGGTCGAAAGGATCAAATCTTTTGCCGCGTCGTAGGTTGGTTTGCGGAGCTCTTCGACTTTTGCGATTAGCTTCTCCATCCGGTCGAGTTCCGCCTTGATCGACCGTTTTTTCTTCGGCAGTTCCGTCGCGATGAACTTTGCGACTTGATCGTTCGTTTGAAGCGCGAGCGCGGCGAGTTTCACGGCAAGGTCGTTCGCCACGCCTTGGAGGCGCGTTTGGTAATCGTAGACTTGTTCGAGAATCGTCTTGGTATTTTTACGAGCTTGCGGTTGTTTAGCCATTTTCTTTATCGGGACTGCCGTTGAGAAAAAAGTTGGTTGTTCCGTTTGCTCAAAGAATCGTTGTCGTTAAGAAAAATATGCGCGGGTCCGCCGCCGGACTTTTTAGACGCCGGGCTATTTATTGACGGGAGCGCCCCGCGCTCGTTGGCGCGGAACCGACAAGGAGGTTCTGAAAACGCAGCGACCAACGGGAGCGGTTTTTCATCTTCGAGCGGAAGCTCGTACCGCCCGTTCGGCTTCGGACCGGCGTCTAAAAAGCATAAATTTTGATTGTCCGCGCAATATATAAGGTAAACCTTATTTTTTAACGCGAAGGGAAACAATTTTTCAACCGGCTGAATCGAACGAGGATCGCTCAATGGAGGAACCGAAAAAGAAAAGAAAATCTAACACGACGGCGAATAAGTCCGGAAGCGCTGAAAAGAAGACGACGGCAAGGAAATCCGCGACTAAAAATGCGGCTTCGACTAAAAAGACGAGCGCGACGACCCGACCGACGTCCCGACAAAGAATCGCCGTCCAGAAAAAATACGCTCTCAAAGTGTTGCGAAAGAACTTCGGCAACGTTACGTTGACGTGCGACGCAATCGGGATTAGTCGCTTTGAGGTCTACAAGTGGCGCAAAGACGATCCCGAGTTCAATAACGCGGTCGAAGAAATCAACGAAGTGTCTCTCGATATGGTCGAAGGCGTAATGATGAAAGCGATACTTGAAGACGGGAACGCTCGCTTGATAATGTTCTACCTTAATAGCAAGGGTAAAAAACGCGGATACGGATTGAAGAACGAGTCGGACGGCGACAAGAGCGGCGCGGTCTTATTGAATATTTCTCCCGACGAAGCCGAATATTGAAATTCTTTCTTTATTAAGATATGGACGCCCCGACCGGATACAAACCGACGCAATCGCAATTGGCGCTTCGCAAGATTGTTCGCGACAAGTCCCGCGTTTTAGCCTACGGCGGTTCGCGCTCCGGCAAGACGTTCGAACTTTGTCGAACGATCGCGATTCTGGCGTTTCGTTACGGCGGTCGATACGCGATCTTTCGGCGATACTACAACGCGGTTCGTTCGTCGGTTTTTGTCGACACGTTTCCGAAGATGATGAGAATGTGCTTCCCGGAGTACGTCTACGACGCGAACAAGTCGCTGAGCGAAATCTATTTTCCGCACAACGGCGCGGAAATCGATTTCGTCGGTTTGGACGACGACATTAAGAAGTCCGCGCTTCAAGGGAGACTTCCAATGTTTTTGATCTTTTGCAAATGGACGAATCATCAGGGATACGCGCTTCGTGAACTCCAAGCGCCAAAAAAACGTCGCGT
>CAMZEO010000323.1 GCA_947305735.1 uncultured Planctomycetales bacterium
CGTTGATTTGATGAAGGCAAAGAATGCGATTTTTGGCGGAGAGGGCAACGGGGGACCTATCGACCCTACGGTCGGATTCGTCCGCGATTCTTTCGTTGGAATGGCGCAAGTACTGGAGTTTATGGCGCGTAATTCCAAGTCACTTTCGGCATTAGTGGACGCTATTCAGGGGTATGCCATTGTTAAGCGTAAAGTTGGATTACCTGAGGGCGGTTTTCAGAAGGTTGTCGACGTTCTTTCAAAGGCGTTTGTTGACGAGAAAAAGAATACCGAGGACGGTATACGTATCGATTGGTCCGACGCGTGGGTTCTTGCTCGTCCTAGCAACACCGAGCCGATAGCGCGTATAATTGCGGAAGCTCCCACAGAAGAGCGCGCGAATTATTTGTGCGACCGTGTGGAACGGTTAATGGGACAGCGATAGCCTTTCTTGGACGTTTGTCTTTTTGTTTTGTCTTAATCGGCAAACGAGGCTCTTTACAAAAGCTCCGCTTGCGGCGTATACATCTTGGTTTTTGAGGCGTCGTTAGCGCGCTCATATGGATTGACTTTTATTATGAAGATCATGATAGGTAGCGACCATCACGGTATTGACACTCGTTTGAATTTAGGAAGATTAGTCGCGTCTTTAGGACACGTGGTTCATGATTTTGGCCCCGTTCCTGATAATCCTGAACCTGTTGATTATCCAGATGTTGCGGCGCCAATAGCGCGAGCTGTTTCTACCGGCGA
Organism: uncultured Planctomycetales bacterium; assembly: GCA_947305735.1. Classification (GTDB taxonomy): domain Bacteria; phylum Planctomycetota; class Planctomycetia; order Pirellulales; family Thermoguttaceae; genus RUG369. The sequence goes on from CAMZEO010000323.1 coordinate 733, forward strand.
AATGGATCGCGGCATTTTAATCTGCGGCACCGGTATTGGCATGAGTATCGTTGCAAATAAGTTTCCCGGCGTTCGCGCGGCGCCGGTAGTCGACGTTTTTTCAGCTGAGTTAAGTAGGCGGCATAACAACCTCAACGTACTGTGTCTTTCCGGAGATATGCTTACGGAAGCTACTATCAACGACGTCGTGAAAACTTGGCTAAAAACAGATTTTTCAAAAGAAGAACGGCACGCTCGTCGTTTACGCAGGATCTCTGAAATTGAGGAAGAACAAGTCAGGAAGAACAAAAGGAATGAGTAATCTTGTAGTTAATTGGATTGACGTAGACGACAGGAAATCGTAAGGAGGACGTGATGGCGCGGAAAAGGACTTCTGCAGAACGTCAAGTTGCTGAAACAATTGTTAATTCATTGCTAAAGACGAATAGTCGACGAAACAAAAAATCAAGCGGCATTTTTGTCTTGGCGACGTTGCTCCTTGTTATTTTTGGTTTTTTATGGACGGCAATTTCTCCTAGACAGGACGGCATTGAAAATAACGAACTCGATGTTACCGAGGAAGAGAAACCCGCATACGCCAACGAAGGGACTTTTCCCGAAGCGGACGATGAAGATTCTGATTCAGTTTCCGAGACTCGTTTTTTTGTTCCAGATAGAGAACAAGTAACAATTGAAAGGTGCGTTGACGGCGACACGTTGATAGTTCTATCTTCCTCCGGTAGAAGAGAACGCGTTCGCTTAATAGGCGCAAATACTCCGGAGACCGTAAAAAAGAATTGGCCGGTTGAACCCTTTGGTCCAGAAGCCTCCGCTTATACGAAAAGTCGGGTTGAAGAAGCCGGAAACATTGCGACTTTAGTTTCCGACGGCAACTCGTATGACCGATATAATCGTCGTCTGGCATTCGTGTATTTAGGAGACGACAATATTTCCTTAAACGAAGATTTATGTCGTCAAGGGTTGGCTAAAGCGGAAACGAAGTACTCCTTTTCAAAGGAGATGAAATCTAGACTTGAAGCGGCGGCCAGAGCGGCGGAACGAGAAGGTATTGGGATATATAGTCTTTCCAGATAACTTTACAATTAGAGTTTCGCATTGCTTTTTCTGAAAGCCTTTTTCCCGCGCGGCGTAGCGTCTTCTCCATTCTTTATTGTGAAAAGATCTATCATAAGACAGACCGTTGAGGGGGAGCGTCAGTCAGTTTTGAACACTCCCTTTACGCCGACAAAGAGGATAACGAGTCGTTAAAATCGTTGCTAACGAGCTTCGTATCGATAATAGTATCGATCATTCGGCGCGGCGTCGCCGTCAGTTGTAAAACAGATCCAGTCGCCAAAAACGTCAATCCCGTCAGCCCATTTAAAACGGAACGACAGTTTTTGATTTGAGAGATTCAAGACCTTTCTGGGAATAGACATTTCTAATTCGTTTCCGATGAATTTGTAATTCACCTTATCTGAAACGGGGACGACTTTGTTGTCGACGCTTTTAAACAGGGCAAATTCTTCGCCATTGGTGGAAACAACGAAATCGTTTCCCTTATTTCCCGTTTGAGCGTCTTCATCAACATCTAAAAGAAGCGACAGCCAGTTTATTGATGAAAAATCTCCCTGGATTTCCGATTCAGTTTTAAGGTAGAAATACAATTTTTCTTGATCATAGGAAACAAGCGCTTCTACGATATCGTTCCTACCGGTGCTGTTGACGTAACGCATATCCTTACCCCACCCCCTGCAATCACGACGCACTGGATCGCCTATCGTGTCGAAATACTTGGGAGTTACTGTTGACCAGTCGCCAAAAGAACCGTCGATTGTAATCGGTTGCGGAACGCCTGGCAAAGGCCGGGAAACGCCCTTGAAACGCCGAATATTGGAGATAAGTTGATAATAATACGCGTCTTCGTGCCCTCCTTTCATTGGCTCGCAGTCTCTGCTAAACTCCTCGTTGTATTGATCAACAAATGAAACTGGGGTGGCGCCATGGAACGGGGCGTCAATAGAAAAGCGACCGGCAATCCATTCGTTCCATCCCGTGACAAAGATGATTTCGGGATCCTTCTTTAACGCGCGTTCCCACTGTTCTTGAAAATTACGACCGGTAAAATCGCATTTATTTGGTTCCGGTTCCGAGCCGTTATGATAGCTTCGACCATGGGAATGCGGATTACTCAAAACTCCCAGCCTTCCTTCAACAGCGTTTTGAGCTACGCCGACGCCCATTTCTTCCAGTTCGCCTTTATCGTTATGGAATTCGTGTTGTGGGTAGACTTCAAGCCAACTCCATTGATTAGGTTTAGTTTGGCCCATAAAATAATCAGGCTGGCATGGTCTGAACGTGAAGAAATCCAATATGTTTGAAGTTTCTTTGTCATATGAACCAACGCTGATCATGCGGACAACTTTTTCTTGCTTGCCATTTCTTGTTGCTTCTAACCATCGAATCGAGTCGATATTTAACGCCTTTTTTGCGCTTTCTTCATAATTATCTCCTTCAATAGGACGGGACCACCAACCAACCCTGCCTCCCGCCCCTTTTTTTAATTCAACAGTATAGACGCCGGCGGGAAGGGGGTTTTCAAAGCTAACAGCAAAAGGAATATTATCAACGACTTTGATTCCTTTACGACTTTCGAGCGTCTTATTTGATTGATCTCGAATGACGACGTCGACGGAACTGTCGACGTCTGTCCAAGTCGGGGAGTCAATAAATATCTTATCAAATTGATAACTTACGGAAAACTTTTGAGTTAGCTTCGTATTCGTCAAGTTTTGAAGGAACGCAATTATTGGAAGTTAATGGGGAAGGAGAGTAGAGATAGTCAGGATCTGATAAAATGAGCGGTTTACCTTTCCAGTAGAACCAAACGTCAGGATAGAAATTTTGCGAATACACGTCGCGCCAAAGTTCTCGAACCACTTTGTTTGGAGCCCAAAAAGGACAAAGGAAGGCGATTTTGGGGACTTTGTTTCCTTCTTTTTGCATCTCCGAGAAAACTTTGAAAAGGGGACGATATGATTCAGGGTAGGTGAGTTGGTTAGTCACGTCAAAACAAATGACGTCGACGCCTGCGTCTCCAAGCATTTGCGCGTGTTTACGAAGAACAGACTCGTCTTCGCCTACGTAATAACCAAAAACTGATTCACCCCAATGATGAGGAACTCCCAGCCCTCCCCATAGAGGAGAGCGGGGATCGTTCTTTGCTTCCGGGTGTTCGTTAAGAATTTTCGAGATATCGTAGGGACCGGCGTCTCCGTGTCTGCCATTCCATAAAAAATAAAAACAAGCTATGTATTTGTCAGGACGTGTTTCACCAACTTCGGCAAATGTCGGAAGAGAACGACCCAAACCATCAGTGGCAACCCATTGATCGCTTTGAACG
>CAMZEO010000324.1 GCA_947305735.1 uncultured Planctomycetales bacterium
TTAATAGAGAGGGACGCCTCAGCAATATTATCCTTTCTTCACCGTCATCCAGCACATCGTTACGCAAACTCCCGCAAGCGGAAGAAAACCATACGACGTTTAGACGATAAATTGTCTGTTTTGCTCGAAATCAACGAACAAAACACTATCGGCACGACTACCAGAACGCGACAGCCGACACAACGCGCTCCGCCCGTGTCCGTCCCGCGCGCTCGCGCGGTCAAACGAATACAGGTAAAACAAATTTTTTTGATTTTACCCCTTTTTATCTTAAAAAAGAAAACCTGAATAAGAACCGCCTTCGTCCAAATTCAGGTATCTGAAAAATTCAAAGCGCTTCAAAAAACTAGTCTACCCGATCCCCCTCTCGTGGAGGACGCACAAATATCTTAACGTTCCGTAGGGCTAAAAATAGGTCGCGAGCGGACTTCGGTCGGTCGGTAGGTTTCTTGGCCATCATTTGTTGCAACAAGGTGGAAAACTCCGGCGTCACATTCTTATTACGAGCGCGAATAGAAGGTATTGAGGCTGAAATATGTTTTTGCAACAGTTCATTTTGGTTGACGCCTGTAAAGGTTGGTCGAGAGGCGAGGATCTCAAAAAAAGTGCAACCAAGGCTGTAAATGTCGGCTCGTCCGTCTATTTGTTTGCCTAAAATTTGTTCAGGAGCCATATAACTAGGAGTGCCCTGGGGCACGCCCCGGAACCCCAGCAATTTTGCTATTGGATTTCCTTTGATTCCTTTGGCCAAGGCAAAATCAATAAGTTTGACGCCTCCTTCTTCTGAAAATAAAAAATTGTCGGGCTTAATATCTCGATGAACCCAACCGGACTCATGAAGAATCGCAAGAGACTCAACCATCTGTGGAAGCATTTTGGGTAAAAAAACGCAGTAACTCTCGTACTTCCTCTGCATATATTGCTTAACGTTGGGCGCAGGAATCCACTCCATCACAATGTATGGAGATTTGTTGTACACGCCAAACTCAAAAATGTCGACAATTCGTTCGCTGTGAAGCTTAGAACCGACGCTAAATTCCCACTTCAACATATTAATCTGCTGACGATCTCGACTTGCTGCTTGAAGCAGAGTTTTAATCCCAACGTAACGCCTCGCGCGATCGTCGTAAGCTTGCCAAGTTCGGCTTGTTTGCCCAGTATAAACAACGTTTAACAATCGGTATTGTCCGATATGCATTATTTGAGTCGAACTCATGAAAAGAACCTAATTATTGTGCAAACGACAGCTTTGTGAAAACAATGAAGGGGCTACCTATAATCCCAGAACCAAAAAAACGAAAAAAGGAAGTTCTTTGTTAAAGGGCGAAACTCTGCAACCGTCCGTTCACAATAGAATCTCAATCCGAAAAACGCGCTACGGCAACACACGCGTTATGACCGCCAAAACCAAAACTATTGGAAACGGCGTTATCAATTCTTTTCGTTTTGGAAAAAAGAGGGACAAAATCCAAATCAAAACCTTCGTCCGGTTGTTCGAGATTTAACGTTGGAGGCGCGACGTTGTCGCGTATAGATAATAGCGTAAAAATAAGTTCCACACCGCCGCTTCCTCCCAAAAGATGTCCTATCGAACTCTTCGTACTGGAAACAGTCACGCCACTAGCAGAATCTCCAAACACTCGCTTAATAGCAGCAACCTCCGATTTATCGCCCAATTTCGTCGCCGTTCCGTGAGCGTTGACGTAATCTACTTGTTCGGGGAGAATATGAGCGGAACGAAGGGTCAACTCCAAGGCGGCGCCCGCGTAAACCCCTTGTTCGTCAGGCTGAGTCATATGAGACGCGTCGGTAGTTACTCCATATCCAATAAATTCGCCCAATATCTCCGCTTTTCGTTTTTTAGCATGTTCGAGTTCCTCAAAAACGAGGATCCCCGCGCCTTCCCCCAAGACAAATCCATCTCGATTCGCATCGAAAGGTCGACTTGCCTTATCGGGTTCGTCGTTCCTTTCCGAAAGAGCGCGCATAGCGCCAAACCCGGCGACGCCCAATTTGGACACCGCCGCTTCGGTTCCTCCGGTCAAAACGACGTCGGCGTCGCCGTCTCTAATCGCTTTGTAAGCATCAATCATCGCGTTATTTGCGCTCGCGCATGCCGTAGCCACGCCATAGGAAGAACCGTGGATTCCAAAACGAATCGCCAAGTGACTACTTGCCGCGTTCAGCATAATTTTGGGGATTGTAAAGGGCGAAATCCGCGACGGACCGCTCTTCGCCAATCTCTCATCCTGACGTTCAATCTCTCCAAGTCCCCCCACGCCGCACCCTATAATGGACGCGCAACGAAAAGAATTTTCACGGGAAAAATCAATTCCAGATTGCTCAACCGCGTTAATACCGGCAACTAAAGCGAATTGAGCGAAACGCTCAATCTTTTTGACGTCTTTACCTTCTATATACGGATGAGGATCAAAATCGAGACATTGCCCGGCGACTCTGGAACGAAAAACCTGAAAATCGGGCGACTCAATTTTGGTAATACCACTTTCACCCTCAAGCAATCGCTTCCAAGCAATCTCCGGATCATTTCCCAAAGGCGAAATAAGCCCAACTCCTGTAACGACAACACGTCTTTTCATAGCGGCAACAGAACGTGGAAAGAGGTCTATCGAAAACTCCCTCTGTTTCTTAAAAAACAGAAGGAGCAGACACTATATGAAGAAGACGCGTCAAAAAAAATGAGCGTCTATATCGCGTCACGACATATGTTTATAGATTTGTTCAACTACATCGTCAACGGTTGTAATGTTCTGAGAACTCTCTTCGTCGATATCGATGTCAAATTCTTCTTCAAAAGCGATCATCAGCTCGGCTTGATCAAGGGAATCCGCGCCCAAATCAGCGGAAATGTCGCTTGAACCAGAAATTGTGTCAGCCTCGCGACCAAGTTGTTCGCTAATGATCTTGATGACTTTTTCTTCGACTTTATCTTTTGTCAAATCTTTTGTCATAACTATATACCTTTCAATGCTATCATGCTATACCAAACGTTAATTTCAATCTCTACGGATGAGAAAAACTCCTCAAAACCTAAAGGTTAAACACGATTAAATACAAAGTCGACAAACAAAAAAACTATACGAAAGAATTATTTCAGCATTCGGGATATTCGACACAAAAACAACCTGAAAACAGAGACTTCCATATTTAATAGATCATTCCGCCGTCAACAGTGAGAATCTGTCCCGTTACAAAGGATGAATCCGGACTTGCGAAAAACAATACTGCGTTTGCAATGTCATCCGGAACGCCGATACGCCCCAAAGGAATGCGGTCTTTCAAGCCTTGAATATAGACGGGATCCAAAACAGCCGTCATATCGGTGTCGATAAATCCCGGACAAATAGCGTTAGCCGTAATATTCCGATTAGCTAATTCTTTCGAAATGGTTCGAGTGAAACCAATAATGCCGGCCTTTGACGCTGAATAATTGGCCTGTCCCTTATTTCCAATCAAACCGCTAATACTGGCTATATTGATAATGCGTCCCCATTTGCCTTTGCGCATAGATTCCACAAAAGCGCGAGTTACAAAGAACGTTCCGCTTAAATTCACATTGATAACGTCGTTCCACTGCTCGTCGGTAATACGTCGCATCAACATATCTCGCGTTATTCCGGCATTATTAACAAGAATATCAACTTTGCCATAATCCGCCAGAATACTTTTAGCCGTTTCGGCAACCGCCGAAGAATCCGCGACGTTGCATATGTAAGCCCTTGCGTTTCCACCGTCCGCGACGATTCCTTATACGGAAGCGGTCAACTTTTCCTGGTTGGTGCCAATACAGGCGACCGAAGCGCCTGCTTTGGACAAAGCCTTTGCCACACCAAGACCTATGCCGCGAGTCGCGCCGGTGACAACCGCGTGTTTACCGGTTAAATCGACTTGAATCATTTTATAACTCTCGTTTCCGAATAGTATCAAAATATCGGCAAAAACATTACAACGAAGCCTTTGCCAGAATTAACTCAGTTGAAACGTCAGTTCAATTTTACTTTCCGATCAATCCGTTTAATCAACCCCCTAAGAACGCGACCAGGACCAATT
>CAMZEO010000325.1 GCA_947305735.1 uncultured Planctomycetales bacterium
AGTGGCACCTGCTTAAAAATTGGGAAACAAATAATTATACGGACTCGGTTTTAGGAAAGCTGGATAAATGAAAATAGAAGTTGATCGACAAAAAAAAGGTTTTTTATTAAAAGAAGAAGGAAAATTATCTTATTACGCAACCTCGGTGACCACGCTCCTTGCGGAGATTATGGGCTTACTCTTCGCTGTTACGAAGATGGGAAAAGCGTATTCGATATTTATCAAAAAAGTTGGGCAACTTCATTACTCTTACGTACTGGCGTCTACTGGAGGAAAGACAATGGTAATATCAAATCGCTCCTTGACAATAATCGCGAATTAGCAGAAGACTGCATTGATCCACGAATTATCATGATGCACATTCTTGCCGGAAAATTGATGATCATGTCGCGTTGGGGCGAATATGATGAACAGTTGGCAGAAAAAGAAATTAATTCTGTTCTGCCTAACCCAACGTTTCAAGAAGCGCAGGACTGGTTAAAAAATAATGGATTTGGAGGTAGGAACAGACGTAAAAGCCGCGATTCACGTAGTTTGCCAGGTTGGAGCATAGCGTATGACGACTATGATCTTGTTGACCTGCCACCGGATACGGAAAAGCTCTATCTGAAGTATAAGAAACTTTGGAAAGAAGCGGAAAGTAAAAATTTAGACGAAGGAGAATAACAATGTGGCTTTTTAGCAAGAGTGGATTTTTCAGCGCGGTTCAGAATATGAACGATTCCAATCTCATTCACGTCCGCGCCAATTTTAAAGGCGACTTAGAACGTCTTTGCGAAACTTACGGAATCGAACCGAACGTCAAGCGAATACCGGGAAGCGACTACACGTATCGAATGGACTTTACCCGCGATCAGTGGGACAAGATACTCGTTGGAGAGTCTCGCAAAATCGATTACGTCAAGTTCAAGCCCGCAGTTCACGACGGAACGAAACGCGATCAAGCGTATCTCGACGTTTTCTTCACTATGCAAAAGTATCAGGATTGACGGCGCGATTCAGCGCGGCAAATAAACCGAGGGAGCCAAGCGAGGCTCCCTTGTTATTTCAAGAATCTAATTGTAACTCGTAGAATCATCATTTTCTGTCGGACTGTCGATCTTCATTTCGCGGCCAGATAGACCGAGAAGGACATCAACGGTTCTATCGACCACCTTTTCAACCCGTCCAAGTTCTCCGACGTGGAAAAAGAGCAAAGCGCAAGCGAAAAACAAGTTACCTAAAACACACGCGATTGTTACGCCCAAGTGAACTTTCGTGATTACGCAAGTTATAGTCGTCGCGGTCGTCGCGATGAGCGCGAGTGCCTCGAGAACATAAAAAACCGAGCGGTCTCGTTGTTTTTCTTTTCTTTCTATAGTCCCAGAACAGAACGGTTGGACAATAGCGCAGTGTTTTTTGGCGATCTTTTCATAAAGAGAATACGCGGCGTCTTTAACACGTTGTGGAGCGTGAATTTCTTTTAACTCTTGAATGAACGCGCTCGTTGTTGTGAGACAACGTTCAACGTCCGACGCGGTTTCCAACTCCATTGATTCAACTGCGTTTTCTAACGCGACAAAGACTTCAAGAGCGCGTTCCACCACGCCGTCGTTGGATTTCCTTTCGGGCATATTGCTCAATCCTTCTTATCCGCTTCCTTATCCGGGCGAATAAAACCAGCCGCCTTCCCTTGAGCTTCGATGTCGGCAATTACCTCTTGTAGATATTTAACCTTTTCGTCGGCGGTAAGCCGTCTTTGTTTGTTGCGCCCAACTAGTAACGCGCGAAGAATGCGACGCGTATCCGCGTTCGTCTTCAAGTCGTTTCGTCGTCTCCTATGATTTGTCATATTTTCCTCCCATTTGAGCTCAAAATCCGGAAAAAATGAACGTCGATTCTGATTGTCCGGAGAGCAAGCCTCCCGCAATTATTGTCTTTTGTCGTCTGAAAAGCAACAGAAAAGTATCTTTTTTTAAAAAAAACACAAGGGGGCTGGAGACGAGGAAAATGCTCAGTTCTCAAATACTGGCTTCCGGATTGTAGCGGTAGAACAGATCGCCGCTCTCGTCTTTGCCGCTCGGAACTAGAATCCCCTCGTACATTTTATACGGCGACTGACCCGTCTGCGGATTGTTCCAAAGATAACGCATATAATCAGCCATCGACATTCCGTAAAACTTCGCTCTTTTTTCAGAACTATTGCAATTAAACCCTTCTGCTCTGCACCAGTCGTAATTATGAAGCGTTAAAATGTCGCTCGAAATATCTTTGAACTAGACCTGACCTTTTTTCCAATATATAATTCAAAAGCCAGAGTTGTTTTTCGCCCCAGAATACGAAACATATTTCTCGGGAATGGTTCAGATATGGAAGCAAGAAAAGAATTGATCGAAGAATTTTTTAATACTCTTTCTGTCGTAATGTTTCGTATCAAATACAATAAAAAATGGTATGAATTACGAGTCGCTGAGGGACTTTACGATAAACCTTTTGTGGACAGAGAAGGAATTCTTTTCGGCGTAAAAAGTGCGAAAATCAATTTTTACGTGTTCGAGTCGGGTTCAAATAAAATAGCCATTTGGGCTTCGGAGTATTTAAACGAACTATACACAGAAAACAATTTTGCAAGATTACCTGAGGATGAGGTTGAGATTCGTTGGGAAATTTCCTATGCAGAAGCGTTTATCGATACTCTTCTCGCTCACCGAGATTTTTTGATTTTTAATCAAAGTGGTGAAAAAATTAAAAGAGAAAAATACGACCCTTATGCTGTTTATTAAAAAAAGGGAGCTTGCGCTCCCTCTTTTCAAATACTAGCTTCCGAATTGTAGCAGTAGATCAGGTCGCCGTTTCCATTTTCAGACGAACTTTTCAATAGCGCCATATTCGCCGCGTAAAAATAATCATATTATTTCCGAATATATTTCAACGTTGTTCTGGCGCGCCCAATTTGACCGAAGCTTGAAAATTTTGCCTCTAACGCCAAATGAGAACGTCCGCAGTGAGTTGAGCCTGTTGCGTTTCGAGAAGAAACTTCCCACTTTCCCGAACGGACTAACGTTCGCGCGAAATAAGAGTTGGATGTTACGATTGTGAAACTATTTAACCCGAATGTTACAGTTTCGTATTCCGCAATTAATGAAGCGAGTTTTGTCCCTAATCCTATTCCTTGAAACTCTGGTAGCACGACAGTTCAGTGTCCTCTTCGCGCGTTCTTATGCCCCATTGAGTGTATCGTCGCTCGAAAGGCGCACGGTTCCCCGTCAATTAACGCGATATAACATCTCGCCGAGTTTGCCAGCGAACCGGTTAGATAATGATATTGGCTAAAAAGAGGCCAGACGTCGCGCCCGCATTTATAGACTTTAACGACAAGGTTTGGTCGCCGAAGACGCCTCCTTGAAAGAAGCCCCGTTCTCATATCCAAAATCCAATCGGGTTCAAGCCATTCGAGAACGTCGTAATGACAGGTAACCGCGATAAATTTTTTCCGAGCAAGCGCGGAGTTTCTTTTCAGCGCCTTACTCAGCGCAAAAGAAGCTGTTTTTGCAACGGTACGGTCAACGACGCTCGTGAATTCGTCAAAGACAATCAGACTTTTGTTGACTTCGAGAAGCGCTCTTGCCAGATCGCAACGAAATTTTTCGCCATTCGACAAAGTTTCGTACGGTTGAAGCCAACAGGGAATAGAGCTAAACCCGACAGAAGTCAGAGTCCCTGTAATTTCTTCAAAAGAAAGAGACTTGTCAAATTCCTCAATGATCGGCGCGTTTGTCCAATGAGACGAAGTATAAAGGTCAGAGCCGGAATGTTTTTTGGCAACGCTTGTTTTCCCGCTTCCGCTTGGTCCGACAATCACGCCGATTTTCCATTCATCATCAACTGACAACGGCGCGTCGTATTCAATCGTTCGAACTCTTTCTTGCCCGATTTCAAGATCGTATGTCGTCGCGATTTTATTGGAACGAAAAGTCTCAATATATGGAGTCGCGTATTGTATTTTCTCTTTCATAGCGTCGTCAATCTAACGTTATAACCTTCTTCGACAAAACGATTATACAAC
>CAMZEO010000326.1 GCA_947305735.1 uncultured Planctomycetales bacterium
TAACGACGTTACCCTTAGCCATCTCATTCTCAATTTCAAGACCGGAAAGTATCATCGCATTTTCCCTTATTCAACAACGAGGGCAAAAGGTTGGGAGTAACCAGCAAACACGTTGGCGTCGTACTCTTCATTAATGAAGCTGACGTTAAAACACCTACATCGCGTCGCTGATTCACCTCAAAAATCTACCTCGAATAAACACTTTCCAAATCAATAGCCAAGGAACTTAAAACCGTTTATCGGGATATTGAGGAAACTAGCAATTGTTTGGGTTTTCCCGATTTCTGTACTATATATGGTGTATCGTGTTTTAAGAATGCGCATATATAGCGTTTCGTTCCAACATCGGCGTGATTCTAACAAATAATTTCGGCTTGTAAAGTCATTTTTTTTGCTCTCATTTTTTAAAAAATAGCGTTCATTTGAAAAAGACGTGAATTGAAAAAAGGTTAATTGGTCGTTGTCGCGGGCATTTAGGTCTAGTGGTTGAAATTTCTGTAAACACTAACTATGTGGTAAAAAAAAATCTCTCGTGGGGTGATACAAGGCGTCGACAACAATAACTATAAAGAAATGTAACAATGCAATAATATTTATTTATATAAAATAGGTAATAAACTCATATTGTTAAAAACAAATAGAATAGTTAGAACCGTTTTTGCAAGTATGACCCAATCCTCCTCTCGAAAGAACGAATTGCTATCGTTTTATGTAAAATTCGTTATAAATGCATTGGATTATCAGACTTTAGCATGCTTTTATTCATTTCGAGCGACCTTTGTAAACAATTAAAAAAAACTATTCAAGGCTTGATATAACGTCGTAATTCAAATATTGTATTTCCTCTCGCTTCTCTCATTGTAAACCACTTATTTATATTGATGTTTGATTTGTATAAGCGTTTTTTCCACAGAAACGCAATGAAAGTTGTTGACAGCAAACGACCATATGAGTAAATTGACCCGAGGAGAGGTCGTGCTGTCGAGACGTCTGTCTCCAGCTGTTTTTTTAATTAATCATCGCGTTCTCTTTCTATGTGCGGGAAGCGGCGATTAGTTTATACGGAATTGATTAATTTAAATTGAGAAAGCTTGGAATAACGCCACCCGTTGTTTATGGAAGTCGAAAGCGCTTCCTACATAATCAAAGGAAAACATGACAGTGGAATCTGAACTTAAAAAACGTAACAACACGCAACTTACCGACACTTGGGATCTAACTCATCTTTGCGCGTCGGACGAAGTTTGGCGCAAAGATTTCGACGCTTGGAAGTTGTTTGCGGAAAGAATTGCTTCCTATCGTGGTAAACTTGCCGACGTCGAAACTCTGGTTGAATTCCTCAACTATGAAGAAGAACTGGATCGGCAAAGCGAACGATTAGGAACGTATGCATTTCTCAGATCAGCGGAAGATCTGGCAAACTCGACTTATCAGGAAATGAAGAGCGCGTTTTATCTAATCGCTAATAAGATAGCGGAAGAATCAAGTTTTGTTCGTCCTGAGCTTCTGGGGTTCTCGACCGAAAAATGGAGCGAGCTTACGAGGGACGAGCGACTTGCGCCTTGGAAACTGAAATTAGAACGAATTCTGCGCTTCAAACCACATTCCCTCTCCGACAAAGAAGAACGAATTCTCGCATCCTTGAGCGATGTTGCGGATACGCCGTCCAAAACTTTCAGACTGCTAAACGACGCGGAGACAAAATTTAAATCGACAAAAGACGAAACTGGTAAAGAAGCTCCTTTAACGCTCGAGACGTTTCAATTATTTTTGAACTCTTCAAAACGCGACGTCCGTAAGGAGGCGTTTGAAAATTTATACGCGGAATATGAGGCTCGTCAAAACACTTTTGCCGCTTTGTTGGAAGGTTCTATTCGTAAAGACGTGTTCTATGCAAAAGCGCGAGGTTTTTCAAGCGCTCTCCAAGCGTCGATGTTTACGGAAGAAATTCCCGAGCTGGTATATAACAACCTGCTTGACGGGGTTCGAAGCGCATTGCCCGCGCTGTATCGTTATTACGAACTTCGGCGCAAATTGATGAAACTCGACGAAATCCATTTTTACGACGTTTACGCACCTATAATTTCCGATATTAAAGTTGACTATTCGTGGGACGCCGCCGTCGAATTAATTGGAAAAGCCTTAGCGCCGCTGGGAGAGGAGTACGTATCGACGCTTACAAGAGGTCTGACTGTGGATCGCTGGGCGGATCGTTATGAAAATTTAAACAAGGAAAGCGGCGCTTTCAGCTGTCCCAGTTATGATTCCCCTCCTTACATACTGACTAACTTTAAATCTTCGTTGATAGAAAGCGTTTTTACGCTCGCTCACGAGGGCGGACACTCTATGCATAGTTGGTACTCGGCGAAAAATCAACCGTATCGTTACTATGATTACGTCATTTTTCTTGCGGAAATTGCAAGCACGTTTAACGAACAGCTTCTAGCTCGTTATATGTTGAAGAATGCAAGCGACAATAAAACGCGCGCGTGGATCATTAATCGGGAGCTAGATTCCATTAGAATGACAATCTTTCGTCAGACGATGTTTTCTGAATTTGAGTTTCGCGTTCATGATCTTGCCGAAGCAAATCAGCCTTTGTCCGCATCTATTTTCCGCAAGATTTACCGTGAAATCCTCAATGAGTATTTCGGTGCGAACTTTGTTGTCGACGATTTGCTGGAACTTGAATGTCTGCGTATTCCTCACTTCTATCGCGGATACTACGTTTATAAATACGCGACAGGACTCTCCGCAGCCATCTTTTTGGCAGATCGCGTCTTGAACGGAGGTTTGACGGAGAGGGACGATTATCTAGGTTTTCTGAAATCAGGATCATCTGCCAAGCCTCTTGATATTTTGAACGAAGCCGGCGTCGACATGGAAAAGAAAGACTCGATTCAGGCGGCAGTCAGACGATTTGAAACGCTTACGGACGAACTGGAACGTTTGCTCTCTTGAAAGGCAAAGCTTCTTGAGAATCAATTGACTCCAGCATAGACAGCGAGATCCGCCGCATAAAAAAAAGAAGCGCGCTGGATCTCGCCGCTGTTTGGTCTGATTATTATGGTTTTGTTGAGCTCAATCTTAATCGAGCGGCTCGTCCCACGGACGCAAAGATACGCGTCTGAAGAATATTTCCGCGCCTTCCGATTGAAGCTGAATCTTTCCGCTTGTCTGTTTAAGTCCGTAAACTCGATTTACAAATTTCCCGTTGACGTAAACCTGCATTTCGTCGTTGACCGCGTATATTTCAATTCTATTCCAATCGTTGGATCTGTCTACGTCAAGCGATCCGTGAAACCCTGTCTCATCCTTCCAATTATCGGAAGCTCCGCTCCATTGGAAACGTCCGTCGGCATTGGCTGTGAAGGTAACCGGTTTTCCATTCTTTGGATCAAAAACATAGACTCCGTTGCGCAACGTGGCGTCGCATGTCCCGGAAATACCGTCGGATTCATCGCCAACGATCCAAAAATCACCAACGCCTCCTTCGAGAATATTGGCTTCAACAGACTTCGCCCAGATATCCCCAACAGCATTTTGAGGACCAAAAGAGTGAATAAGAACGCCGGAATCACGCGCTTTTCCTTCCTTATCTCCCCAAGTCTTGTCTCCCCATTTGAACTCAACGGTAAGACGATAATTCCCATATGATTCCTTTGTCATGATACCGCCCATTTTTTTACCGCTAACACAGATCATCCCGTCTCGTACGGTGAAAACATCTTGGTGCTCCGGCGAACCTTCGCCACGAATTTGAACGCTCCAACCGTCGAGATTTTTACCGTTAAAAAGTTCAACTTCGTGAGTTGCGTCGTCAATTTTTTTGAGAGCGACTGGAATATAACCGTATTCAAACAACTGTTCATAAGAATATTCTTGTTCAAATCTGAACGTTGAATGACCGTCGCGTCCTTTGGGAACGCCTTTGTTTAAGCCTGTCTGATCGGAAATAAAGAGTCGTTCGTTTTTCGGATCGTTCCTAATAACGAGCATAGCGTGTCCATCGTAATCAACATGCATAATAACAGCGTCGG
>CAMZEO010000327.1 GCA_947305735.1 uncultured Planctomycetales bacterium
TGGGCGGTAGAGGCGCTTTAAGCACAACAGGTAGACGTGCTGTTGGAACCGCAGTATAGCGAAACGGTTCCCTCCGAAGTCGAGCTAAAGACGAATCTGACGCGTCGCATCGCGCTCAATCTCCCCTTCATGAGCGCTCCGATGGACACCGTCACCGAGAGCAAAATGGCCATCGCGCTCGCCCAGGAGGGGGGGGTCGGCGTCATTCATAAGAATCTAAGCGTCGAGCGACAGGCGGAGGAAGTCGAACAAGTCAAACGTTCGGCCAACGGAATCATCAGAAACCCCGCCACTGCGGACGTTAGCGCAAACGCCGCCGCCGCGCGCGAAATTATGGAAACGCACAACGTCAGCGGAGTTCCGGTCCTCAACGGAAAAAAACTTGTCGGAATTGTCACAAGGCGCGATTTGCGGTTTATCGAAAACTGGGAAACCCCCGTTTCCGACGTCATGACGAAAGAAAATCTCGTCGTCGCCAAGGGAGACGTCTCGCTCGAAGAGGCCGAAAAAATTCTGATGATTAACAAAGTCGAAAAACTCCTGCTCGTCGACGACAATTTCGAACTCACGGGGCTCATTACGTTCCGCGACGTCTACATGACGCGCAACTATCCCAACGCGTGCAAGGACGCCGAAGGGCGGCTTCGCGTCGGCGCCTCCGTCGGAGTCCAGGATTACGAACGCGTCGCCGAGCTGGTCGCCAAAGGAGCCGACTTCCTGGTCGTCGACAGCGCTCACGGGCACTCGAAAAACGTCGTCGAAACGGTCAAAGCGATCAAAAAGCAATACGACGTCGACGTCGTCGCGGGCAACGTCGCGACCGCCGAAGGATGCGAAGCGCTCATTGACGCGGGCGCGGACGCCGTTAAGGTCGGGATCGGTCCCGGATCCATATGCACGACGCGCGTCGTCGCAGGAGTCGGAGTTCCGCAAATTACGGCCGTTAGTCGCGCCGCAAACGTCGCCGAAGACGCCGGAATCCCGATTATCGCCGACGGAGGAGTCCGATTCTCGGGCGACGTTGTCAAAGCGATCGCGGCGGGCGCGCGCGTCGTCATGCTTGGCGGCTTGTTCGCGGGTCTCGACGAAGCGCCGGGCGAACTGGTCATCTATCAGGGACGCTCGTTCAAAGCGTATCGCGGCATGGGCTCTTTGGGAGCCATGGTTCGCGGGTCCAGCGATCGGTATTTCCAAAAAGGCAAATCGGCGGGAAAACTCGTTCCCGAGGGAGTCGAAGGGCGCGTGCCGTACAAAGGACGCTTAAGCGATTTCGTGTATCAGCTCGCGGGCGGCGTTCGCGCGGGAATGGGATATTGCGGCGCCAGGACGATCGAGGAACTCCGCCAAAAAGCGAAGTTCATTCGAATTTCCGGAGCCGCCGTTCGCGAAAATCATCCTCACGACATTTCCATTACTTCCGAGGCGCCGAACTATTCTCCGTCCGCGCAATGACGCGGTATGATTCGGAACATTTGTCTCGGCAAGGGAACGCGGTCGTTGCGCCGCGTTTTTTTATTCCTCTAAGTCAAAAATATCAATAAAATCGATTAGTTCATTAAAGTCGATTTTTTCAAGGTCGATAAGAAGAGTAGGTCGGGCGGAACACGCGCTCGAGCGATTCAATTTTAAAACACGCTTTTCGACTTATCGGAACTACTAAACACGCCGTCTTTTCAGGAAGAAAAGACACTTTTCGCAACAAAGCAGGAGGCGTTCCTTATGGCTATCTCTCAATCTTGCGAACGCGCGCTCAAAACGGCGCGTATGCTCGTCTTCTCGTGCTGCGCGCTGGCGGCTGGAACCGGCGCCGCGTTTGCCCAATCGGCTAACTTCCGCGCCCCAAGTGTGACAAACGCTTCGACGAACGCCGAGCCTGCGGCAAAACCGATTCAAAAAGTCGCGATTCCCTTTGAAGAGCGAAAGAGCGTTTACGTCGCCTCGCCGATCAGCGCCGAACAAATTCCTTCGAACAAATCGAGAGTTCGTTCGGTAAGCGCGACGACTCCAGCCAGAAAACCGGTTGTGACTCAGACTCAATACTCCGGCGCGTTTTCCTCCGCGCCGATCGTCCAAAGACTGCCCCAAGACCAGGACGCCTACGTCGACGAATGTCCCGATCCAAACGAAATGCCCTCGATTGCGGACGTCCCGTACAAAGTCGTGCCGTCGCCTGGAAAGTTCCCCGAAAACTGTCCTCTTCCCGACGAAGAATACAACCGCAAAGCGCCCACGCCCGTTACTTTTACGTGGAAAGCGTCCTCCTTGTGCCACAAGCCGTTGTATTTTGAGGACGTTCAACTAGAACGGTACGGACATTACTGCCATCCGTTGTTGCAACCAGTTTGCTCTCGCGTTAAATTCTGGCTTACGATTCCGTGCCTGCCCTATCTCATGGGCGTCAATCCGCCGAAAGAATGTATTTACGACCTGGGGTACTATCGACCCGGCAACTGCGCGCCGAGCATGATTGAACCGATTCCGATTTCCTTGAGAGGCGGATTGTTGGAAGCCGGAGCGATTGTCGGACTCGCCGCGGTTATACCTTGATCCTCCGACAATTCCTTGACAAAACCGAAGGCGCTCCGCGTTCTCAAGACGCGGGGCGTCTTTGTTATTTAATCCGCGACTGGATCGCCGCCGTTCTCGCGAAAAGACGGGCGAAAATAATTGGAAGATCAAAACGGAGTAAGAGAGTCGTCCCTTGAGCGCCGTATTTTTACAAGCCTTTTCGCGTTTTTTTCGTTTTTTCAAAAAAGTTGGAAAAATCTTGTTGTAACACCAAAGGATTCTACATACACAGAAAACAAGAGATAACCGTTGTTACTAAAACAACCGAAAGAATTCAAAAAACAAAAGTTTTACATAAAACTGATGATTTAAGAGTAATTAATAAATTCCGCTTGACAGAAAAACTTGTCTCAGTAAAATCAGGGTCGAGACGTCTGGGGCGGAGGTTGTTGAGAAACGGTCTAAACGGCGTTTTAACGGCTGGAAACGCCGTCAAGGCTCTCCAAAAAAAGACGATCTCGCAATGCCGCGCGCAGGAGGCGCGAGGCGGGGCGCTCGGCGCCGAAGAGGCGGCTTCGTTGTTCCGCAGGACGCGGAAATCGATTCGCCGAATTGGGGTGAAAACGTCGGGCAAACCTCTGAGTCAAGGACGAAAAACCGCCGTTTACGCAAGGATAGCCGAATCGGGAACGGACGCCCGAGGGCAACGGCGGATCAAGGATGGTCGCAGGGTCGACGCCAAGGATGGCGTCGGCCCTGTTTCTTTGAGGCGTCGATAAAATAGACGGATTACGAGTCGCCGTTTCTGTTCGCGTTTGAAAACCGTTCTCTTAATTGCTCGCGTCGAAAGCTCGCGCTTAACGGAACGCGGCGATTCTAAAAAAGGTTCTCGTCGGGTTATTGTCGACGCGACGTCTTGACGAGGCGTCGCGCAAGTCCGGCGTATTCTTTTGGTCGACGACGACTACGAGCGAAAGCGTCGATCAATCGCGCGTAAAAAAAGAGCGTTCTCCGTTTTACGGGAAAACGCTCTCTTTATTTTACCGCGCGCTTACGCGGCGCGATTCCGAGAATCAGGAGTCTTGACCGGGAAGCGAGAAGAGCGGACCGGCGCTTTCGCCCGTGCCGCCTTTAAGATCCTTCGGCTGCTTAATCGCGGCGGCGGGAGCTTCAGACTCGGGTTCCGCGACGACTTCGCCTTCTTCAGCCTGCTCGGCGCGTTTGCGCGACAGACCGATCTTGCGGTCTTCGGAATCGACGCGCAGAACCATAACTTCAATTTCTTCGCCGACTTTGACAACCTCTTCCGGATTGTCGACTTTATGGTTGGCCAATTCGGAGATGTGAAGCAATCCTTCGAGATCGTCTTCAAGGGAGACAAACACGCCGAAGTTGGTGATCTTCGTAACTTTGCCGGTCACAATCTGGTTCGGACGGTACTTCTCGGGAATACGCGTGGCCCACGGATCTTCGGTCAGCTGCTTGAGGCCGAGCGCGATGCGGTGGTTCTTCTTATCGACGGACGTAACG
>CAMZEO010000328.1 GCA_947305735.1 uncultured Planctomycetales bacterium
CAGCCGTTTTTGCCAATCTTCCCCGAATCGTCGAATTCCTCGTTGGAGGTCGTCGTCGATTCTCCGCAGGGTTTCCGATTTGAAACTCATTTCGCCAATATGCGCGAGTCGACCGTTCCGGCGGCGGTCGGGGACGAATACGAGTCGTTAAAAAAAGCGTTTCGATACGAGTCCAACGCGGGACGCCGCGACGCCGGGTTCGAGCCGAAAAGAAACGACGCCGTTTCGGGGATCGTCGGAAAGGAAGAAAGTTCGTCCGGTACCGAGAGCGCGGATCCCGAGCTGACCGTCTCGTTTGAAAACGCGGCGGTTTTCGACGAACAGCCCGACGCGACTCTTCTTCCGTCCGCAAGGTGTTGGTTCGAACGACTCGACTCGTTTATCCAGACGAACGGCAAATCGCGCAACCGCGCCCTTTTCTACGTCGAGAATCGCGGACGGTTTGATTTCGAACTCAAACTTCCGACGAACGTCGGTGAAAACGCGATTCGGAACGTCTGGGTCGACGGACGCGACGCGACTTACGACTATCTTCGCGACAAACGTTCGATCTTGACGCCGCTTCCCACGGATCGTCGTTTTATTTGCGTCGCGGTCGAATACGACGCGCCTGGCGCGCGGCTCGCAGGCGGAGAGCGGCTGACTCCGAGCAGAATGACGAGCGACGAGCCCGTTTTGTCAGGCGAATGGAACGTGTGGACTCCCCCGCAATATCAAACGCGTCCCGTCGCGAGCGCGGATCGGATTGACGAACGCGTCGTCGATTCGGGAACGTCCTCGTTCTTTTCCTGGATGGCGCCGCGCGTTTCCGAGCGCCGGATCAAAGAGTTGTCCGACCGGTTTTTGGAGCGTTTTGGAAACGGCGTCGCGCTGACTTCCGCCGTCGCGGAATCGAAAAAAATAGGGTTGTCCGACGATTCGTCCGTCGTTCCGCCCAAGCCGAGTTCCAGTTCGGGCGCTTTGACGTGGGGCGACGTCGTCGGCAACCCCGTTCTCGTCAACTGGCTTTTCGCTCCCCTTGCGAAAGACGCGGGTCAGAACGACGAGAGCCGCGCGTCGAACGCGACGAACACTCCTTTCGGCGTTCTGGACGCCTCCGCGTCGTTTTCTTTGTACGTCGATCGAGCGGCGGCGGCCTCCGCGTCGTTCGCGCCGTCGACTCCGCTGTCCGGGGCGACGTTGACCTCTTATGAATCGCGCGCGCGTCAAACGATCGAAAACGCCAAACTGGCGCTCGTTTTTATCGACGACAAGACCGCCGTGTTAACGTCTCGTTCGGCGCTTGACCGCCGCTTTGACGCGTCGACGGCTTCCATCGACGGCTCCTGCGTTTTTCGGGTCAACAAGGCGTCCGACGTTCGCAAGGCGCGCTCGGAACTCGCGTCCGACTCGCGCCGCTTCGTCGTTTCTCAGGAGTGGCGCGATTCGGAAGCGATATCGAACCCTTGGCGCGACGCTCCGCGCGACGAATTCGCCGTCGGTTGGAACCGGACGAACGTTTCGCTGAACCGCGCCGAGCTTGGAGTTCGCGTCGTCAACCGTTATTTCCTTTGGGCGCTGGAATTGTTCTGTTTTATCGGATACGCGGCGATTCTTTGGCGTTTTAACCTCGCCGGAATCCGTCTTTGCGTCGGGACGCTCGGCGCGTGCGCGGCGGCGCTCAACGTCGTCGCGTTCGAGCTTTTTGCGGCGACGCTCGGCGTCGCTTACGGAGCGTTGTTCGTCCTTTGCTACCTTGTCTTTATTCCTCGCGGCGCGTTTAAGACGGATCGCGCGGGACGCGTCGACCGGAACCGCGCGCGCGACGTCGACCGCGCGAACGGCAAAACGTTGGAAGTCGAGTTTTCGAATTCGATTGACGAGACGTCGTCCGAAGGTTTTGTCGATTTCAACTTAATGCCTTCCGAGGAGCGTCGTCGTTTGCGGGGCGACGATCGAAAAGACGCTCTTCCGACGCCGGAAACTCCGGACGAATTTCGATCGGGAACAATCTCGATGAAAACGGCGCTCGCCTTGACGTTGACGGTTCTCGTTCTGGTCGTCTTCGCGCGCCGCGCGTATCCCGTCGGTCAAGAGCCGCCGGTTTCGGCGACTTCCTCCGCAGTTTCGACGGAAACGCCGAACGAGTCCGCGCGCGACGACGATTCGACCTGGCGGGAGCCTTATCGCGTTTTCGCGCCGGTCGACGAAAACGGCGACGCGGTCGGCGACTATTATTGGGTGGGATCGGAGTTTTACGAGACGATTCGCTCGACGCTCGCTCAGTCTCCGCGCGAGCGTAATTGGCGCGTCGTCGACGCGCGTTACGAGGGAAGTTTGAACTACGACGCGTCGACCGGCGCGACGACGATGTTCAATCTTAAGGCGACCTACTCGATCGTCATGGATTCAACGTCGGCGACGATCGTTTTGCCGGCGATTCCTCTTGCTCCCGATTCCGGCGCGAAATTTGATAATCAGACGATTTCCTCCTCCTACGACGAGCAAGCCGACGAGCTTTATTTCAATCCCTACGACGTGGAACCCGGCGAACACTCGTTGGAACTGACGATCGTTCCGCAGCAATTTCCGGATTCGAACACGCTTTTGTCGATTCCAGTTTTGAAGTCGCCGTCCGCTCGTCTCGAACTGAGCGCGTCGTTGGACGCGCCGAAACTGGACGCGCCCGACGCGATGGGCAAGACGTCGCGCGGAGCCGGATGGTTTGTGGCGGAACTTGGGGCGGTCGATCGATTGACGGTCACGCTTCAGGATCCTGCGGACTCGTTGGTCAAAGGCTCGGTCGACGTCGAGCAGTTGTTCCTCGCGCGTCCTCGCGCGACCCAGTTGGACGTTCGAGCGGTTTTTAGACGTTCGACGCCGGGCGCCAGAGTTAAAACGCTTGAGATCGATTGCGATCCGTCCTACTCTTTTTCGGGCACTTGCGCCTACGACGAAGGCGAAATTGAAAGCGTCGAACCTCCGACGGATCAGGACGGAACGCTTCGCGTGACGTTTAAAGAGGCGACGACCGAGCCGTTCACGCTGAACGTCGGTTTTATCGCTCGTAATTTTTCGGGGGTTGGTTGCGTTCAATATCCTCGGATTTCTCTGCGGGACGTTCGAGCTTTCAGGAACTGGTTCGCCGTCTCGCCCGGTTCGGACGTCGTGTTTTCGACGGAGCCGGAATATTCTCGTCCGTCAATGCTCGACGCTTTTAAAAAGGCGTGGGGAACCGTCGACGACACGATCGCGTCGGCTTACGATCTTTCGTCCCTTCCCAGGGGCGCGACGTTCTCGATCGGCGCGAAAACTTCCGCGCCTACGATCGATTCGACGACCTTGTGCGTCTTCGACGTTTCCGAGATTCGGACGAGTTGCGACGCTTTGATTCAGGCTCCGAACGATCTTTTCCGGCTCTCCGCCAGGATTCCGACGCCTTTTAGCGTCGATTCGATCGCGTTGACCGACGAACGCGGAACCGCGTTGGAACAACCTGATTTCTTTACGAACGCCGACGTCCTGACGATCGTTTTTCAGAACCCCGTCAAAGGTAGCGTCAACTTGAGAATCGTCGGAAGAACCAAGACGTTCCTCGGCGAAAAACGCGTCTTTCCGTCCTTTGAATTCCTACAGCCTCATGAAGGCGAACGTTTCGCGCGTCTTTATCGCGCGCCCGGAGTCTTTTTCGAATGGAACGATTCCAAAGGCTGGATTCTTTCCGAGAGTTCCGATTCCGAGTCAAGCGACGCCCCGTCCGGCGATTACCGGTTTGTCGGCCTTTACAAACGCGTCGGCGAATTCGCGGGTTTAAGCGATCCCTCCGCCTATTCTTACGCGAACGAAAAGGAAGATCCGACCGTCGCGGACGTCCCGGTTTCCGACGACGCCTTATGCGTCGCGCGCGTCAACGCGCCGCGTTTTACAGGGGTCGAAGAGACCGCGTTGTACCACGAGTTGAACAGTCCCCTCTGGCGCGCGAAGGTTTATTTCCGGTTTTCCGTCGAGTCCGGAGTCGCCGATCGTTTTCTTATTTTGGACGACGAGGCTTTTTCCTG
>CAMZEO010000329.1 GCA_947305735.1 uncultured Planctomycetales bacterium
AGACTCGTCCTGTCATTGAAGTTAAAGAAAACGGTTTTGAAGAAAAAATCGTAGAAGGCGTTAGAAAATACGATTTAGTCGACACGGCTATTGTCATTGACTTCAGCGCCGCGCGAGTGAAGAAGGTTCGCGCGCTTGAACCTAACCTTTGCGTTGCTTGGCTTTGTTCTTTTAAGGTTGAAAACGAAACTCCTCAATCGATGGCCCAAAAAATCATCGATACCTTGAAAGAATGCAATACAAACGTCGTCGACGTTGAATACCAAGACGTATCTCCCGAATTTTTGAAAATATTAGACTACGCGTTCGTCTATGTCATGTGTTGGACCGTCGATAATCCCAAGGATATCGAAAAACTGGTTGGTTGGGGAGTTAAAAGCATAACGACAAATCGCCCCGACCTTGTTCTCGAAGCCCAAAAAAAAGCTGCGGCGGAAAAATAGTACTCCCGACCCCGACAGATTTCATAAAGGCGTCGTCAGGCTATCGCAATGTATTTTTTGACGGCGCCCGAGTGTTTTCTTCTTGTTGAGTCGCTGTCTTGAGGATTCAATTGAACAAGCCTTTTGACCGAAAATCTCTTTCAAATCGGTATAGCGATCGTTTCCTTGTCGCGCGCTTCGCGTCGTGCAAGCGACTAAGGTCTTTTACCTTTGACGATATTGCTCGACGCGTTTTGTATGAGGACAACCACTTGCTTGTGTTTGATAAGCCGATAGGAATAGCGACAATGGGAGCTTCGGCTAATGAAGACTCTCTGTTCAAGCTAGCTAGTCAATACGTCAGGGTTAAGTACGGTAAACCTGGTAAAGTTTATCTGGGAGTTGTCAGTCGTCTTGATCTTCCAGTTTCAGGCGTGGTCGTTTTTGCCCGCACTTCCAAAGCTGCTAATCGACTTAACGAACAGTTTCGTAGCCATACGGTTCAAAAGATTTATTACGCTCTTGTTGAGGGGAGTCTTTATCCGGACGAATCAGAACTTACCGACATAATTTGTGAAGATAAAATCAGAAGACGTCTATGGATTCCAAACCGTTTAGATTCTAATGTTGAACGTTTTGATCCCAAAGAAGCTAAATTACGGTATAAGGTCTTGGAAAGGTTTGCCAACGCAACTCTGGTTGAAGCAGCTTTGTTGACGGGGCGAAAACACCAAATTCGTCTTCAATTTTCACATCTGGGAACTCCTATAGTTGGAGACGGGAAATACGGAGCTAAGCCGATAAATAGCCCCGGGATCTGTTTGCATGCGTTCAAATTATCATTGATCCATCCTACAACCAAAGAGCAAAAGTCTTTTATTTGCCCTCCGCCTGATTGGAGTTTTGTGAAATAGAGTCGTTGCGCTTCGTTGTTCACAGTTTTTAAAGACGTCAGGAACAGAAATGGCAATATCCCCAGTCTATAATATTATTCAGCATTCTCAATTAGTTCCTGCCGATCAACTTGACGAAGTCTTCGAGGAGGTTTTTTCTACCTTTTGCGCGTCTTGTAATTGTTTCGACGCAATTGACGCGTCTCATAACCTGAGCGGAACGGAGATTTCCTCTCTTCTTTGCACGCCGGAGAATTTAAAGATATTTGAGGATCTCTTACTAACACGCCTTAAGGAAAGAAATCTTCTTAATACGTGGCAAATCGATCAGTTGCGTCTCGGACATTCCTCCTTTCAACTCGGCGGATACAGAATTATTGATTTACTTGGAAAAGGAGGATTTGGCAAAGTATTCCTTGGTCGAAGTCTCGACATACCTTCCAATATAGACCGACATGGCGTAAAATTCAAAGGCGACGTTGCCATTAAAGTGCTTCCACTCCAAACGAAACCAGAGTCAATCGGTTTGTTCTTGCGCGAATGCGAGTTGACGAAACGCCTTGATCATCCGAATATCATCAAGTGCTATAGTTCCTCTAAAGACGCCTCGGTTCATTATTCGATTTCCGAATATGTCAACGGAGGCAACGTTCGCCAACTTCTTGCTCGCAACGTTGAAGAATCCGGTTATATGGAGTATAGAGTCGCATGTTATATTGTTTCAGAAGTTGCGAAAGGGTTACAATACCTTCATTCTCAAGGAATTGTCCATCGCGACGTCAAACCGGCAAACGTGTTGTTGATGAAATCGGGTGAAGTTAAAATCGGTGATTTTGGTCTGTCTTGTTCTATTCGTAATACCGAAAATTATGACCCTTGTTCAAGCCTTGGAAAGCTTCTCGAAGATTGGGAACGAGAAAACTCGCCTCTATATTTTGGGAGTTATGCGAAGCGTCTAGCAAAAATTCAACAACCCCAGGGAACCCCTGATTATCTTTCCCCAGAACAAGTTGAAAATTCGGTTTTTCCCAAAGCGAGTTGGGATGTTTATTCATTAGGTTGTTTCCTATATCTTTTGCTCACTAATATAACGCCTTTCTCAAGCCAAATTAATCAAAAAGCATCCGATAAAGTTTTCGCGCACCAGAAAGGAGCGGCGCCTGAAGAACCTTGCAACATTAATTCTGCCATACCTCGCAAACTTTCCGATTTTACGTTGGCAATGCTCAATCATGCGCCTCCAACTTCTTCTGTTGATTGTGTCGAATCTGCAAAACAGGTTGTGTCTTTTCTTAAACAATGGGTTGAAGAAGAGGAGATAGCAACCTTTATTAAATTACAGCTTACTCGTTCGGATAATTTCTGGTCGAAGGAAAAATTGCAGACCTGTTTTATTGATCGTCCCTATCGAAAACGCGACGCCCAATCTAAAGATTTGTCGTCTGGTTTTCATCAACAATACAAACGTAAACAAAATAATAGTCCGAATTCAGAAAACAGCGGCATAGATTATTCGGCGTTACTCGAAGGTCGAATTGATTTCTCGTCTTTAACAAAGCGAAACAATCCGTCCGATAGTAGGTCCGCTCTGTCCAAAACCAACAAAAAAAACATATCGACAAACAGTTCATCCTCTTCCCAAAACGTATGTTCTCCTTTGTTCAAGAAAAAGAAGGAAATCACTGTATCTACGCGCAATAAGAAGCAAAGTGAAAACGAAGGAGTTGAATTAGCTTCGGAGAGATCGATAGAAAAAACGGAAGATTTTAACAAAAAACTTATCAAATACGCGTTATTTCCAATTCTGGGGTTAATCGTCATAGCGATTGTCGTCGTGCTTGTTAAACTACTCTGAGCGTTGCTTCAAAGATTTCAACGAACAAACAATGAATCATCAACCGCCTAATCTCTGTGAATGCGAGAGTCGATTATGCTATTGCTTCAACGATCGGAACCTCCTAAAAAAAGCTCTTACGCATTCTTCTTGCGCAAGTTCGCATATCGAGTCTAATGAACGTTTGGAATTTTTAGGAGACTCTGTTCTTGGTCTGGTTATCTCCAACTTGCTCTATGTCCGCTTTCCTCAATTTCAAGAAGGAGAATTGTCAAGAATCAAAAGCGTTATTGTCAGTCGCAAGACGTGTAAAAAAGTGGCGGATAAGTTGCTCCTAGAAAAATTTTTATTCTTAGGTCGTGCAGTTAACGTCATTTCTGATTCTATAATTGCTAACGT
This sequence comes from uncultured Planctomycetales bacterium, assembly GCA_947305735.1. Classification (GTDB taxonomy): domain Bacteria; phylum Planctomycetota; class Planctomycetia; order Pirellulales; family Thermoguttaceae; genus RUG369. The sequence goes on from CAMZEO010000329.1 coordinate 3,549, forward strand.
AATGGAATCTGTAATAGGAGCAATTTTTCTGGACGGCGGATACGAAAAAGCTCGCAATTTCATAGAAGAGAATTTCATACCGCAACTTCGTCCTTTTTTGAACATCAACAAATTCGAAGAGAAATCGACAACGAACTCTGATTCGATTAGTCGTCAAACTATCATTGAACTCGACCAAAAACGCGCGATCAATTGTTTGGACAATAACTTTAAAGCGAAATTACAAACTATAACGCAACGCGAACATCCGTTGGAAGCGCCTCAATACATATTGCTTGACGAAAAAGGACCTCCTCATTGTAAGTGTTTTAAAATCGCGGTAAGGATATGCGGTAAGAATTATCAAGCCGCATGGGGAAAGAACAAAAAAGAAACAGAACAACGCGCCGCTGAAAACGCGTTCTTTCAACTACGCGGACTATCACCTCCGCACTCAGACGGGGAAGAGATGCGTTAATAAAACGTCCC
>CAMZEO010000330.1 GCA_947305735.1 uncultured Planctomycetales bacterium
TTCCATTTGGAATCGATGATCGACGGAATTCCGGACGAAGGAACCGGGTCAAGTTTTTGAAGAGCCGGCTGTTCCTTCGGAAGCGGAACGGTCGGGATTTCGGCAACGTGAAGAGCGCTCGCTTCCGCTGGGCTTCCAAAAGCGGGCACGTTGACGCCGGAAATCGGGAACTGCTGCGCGGCGGAAATAGCGGCGGCGTCGGCTTCGGCAGGCTCAAGACCTTCGAGATCCTTGTTGCCGAGCTGAACTACGGCGATAATCGCGCCTCGATTTTGCGCTTCAATAATCGGATCCGCGCCAGGCGGAAGCTGGGTGCTTACGACCATGCTGGTTCCGCCCGCCAACGCAAGGTTTTGATACTGTTGGGAAGGAAGGAACACGACCTTCGTAACAAAGTTGCCCGCCTGAACGTTCTCGATATCTTTAATCGAGAATTCTATCGGCAACGCGTTGTGATCGAGATACGCCTTCGTTCGCGGTGAAACGGCATTAATCGTGAGCGTGGGATAGAGAGCGAGTTGCGAATTTGGAACGTTCGTCAACTTCAGGCGATAGCTGCGACCCGTTTGGAAGTTCGGTTTTCTCATCTGCGGCATACCGGGGTCGTCGCAGACGATATCGGGAGAATCAAAGGCTCCCAGAGCGGAAACGTCGTAGTTAATGGTCAGACCTTTTGGCCCTTTAAAAGCGACTTGCGCGGATTCGGGGGCGCGGTAAGGGGCTGCGAACGAAGGAACGGCCGCGCCCGCGACGTCGGCGGCTGAAGCCGCGGCGGAGTTGAACGCCGAATCAGACACACGACCGACGGTTCCGCCGCGGAACGGACCGGCGCCGCAAGCGACGACGACAATAAGAGCCAGTAAAAGCGCTTTGCTACGCATCTGTTTATCTCTCCATATTAAGGCGTCAAGCCGATGATTTGGGTTAGCGCGGCGTTTGAGACGTTGTTCTCAAAGTCCGGCGTCGCGCGACGCCGGAACAAACCGGTCGACGACGAACCTACGCAAAAAACCAAGAGCCGACAAGTTACCAGTGATTATTTTTATACTTGACGGGAACGCGCGCGGGCGTTCCGGCGTCCCGCGTTGGCGTTTCACGTTCAAAGGCGACGCGCCGCTTGTTGCCAGCGCGCGAGCTTTTGGAAAACGCCGGGACGCAACTCAACTTCCTACCTTTCATTATAAACTTAGCTTGCTTGCTCCGCAAGAAAATTTATCTCGTTTCTCCCTAATAAAAGGGAATAACGCGCCGCTAAAATACGACTGACAATTTTTAACGTTATATTTGGCGTCACCGTTTCAAGCGGCGTCGAAACTTTAAACAATCAGTTTTCCTTTCGGCGCAAAACGTTTTCTAATTTTGGGGTTTTGTTCAAGAAAAGAGTTTTATTTATAAATCGGTTTCGTTTGAAACAGTTGTTCTGGTTGTATTGATTAAACGAATTGATATAAAGACGTCTGGGTTTTGAATTGTTTTTTAATGTCGCTTCGGGGCGAGCGCGCCGAACTTTACGTTATTCGGCTTTTAAAGTCGCCCTTGAACGGAACGTCTCCATTTGTTAGTATGTGTCGTCGCGTTGGTCGGACTGTCCGCGCGGTCTAATGAGAATATGCTCTTGGGGACGAAAACGTTGGTTGTTGGAAAAGAATCGAAGATTAGACGAGCTTTTGTCGCGAAGGCGTCGTTGTGGGCTTTTTTTGTCGTCGTCGTCTGTCGGCAAGCGTGTTCGTTCTACGAGCGTTTTATCGACTCCGTTTTAGAATCGCCGCCTTCTTGGAGCGATCGTACTGAAACGGAACTCCTTTTTGAATCCTCCCTTGAAAAATTAAGGAGTCTGGAGAGTTTGTCCGCCGACGTTGATTTTGAATCCACCTATTTGGGCGTTAGGTATTTTGGTCGCGGCGAATACAAGGAATTGTCCGTTGGGCGCGGTCATGGCGCGTCTCGTCGGACTCCTTTCGAAACGAAACGGTTTCTCTTGCGCGCCACGGTTTCTTCATCCGACGTGGGAGAAACGACGCAAAACCCCGGCGCGGATGATAATTTTCTCACAATTGTTTGCGATTGCGAAGCGCTTTCATGGTGGAAGTATTCGTCGGTTGAAGGCGTTAAGTCGCTTAAACGCGTCAATATTGAAGAACTCTGGAATCGTTTTCATCAGCTGGACGACGAGGAACTTGAAACGCTTCGCGCAAACGGCGTTTCCAGTCTGGACTGCGGTCTTAATGAACTTCCCGGTCTTGGCGGCTTGTCGGGCTTGCTCAGGAAAACTTTTGCATATTACGAATTTGAACCGATTCCCGAATCGGTTCGAACGCGTCAGGGCGACGAACTTTTTAAAGTCGCGGGGAAAGCGCGCCCAATCTTCTGGGAGGAGGCGAAAAGGTCGCTTAACGTCGCGGAACTAGGTTTTGCCGAACTTGAATACTTGCCGTCGAACGTCGAGATTTATTTTGACTCCAAATGGTCGTTTCCGTGTAAATTCTCGTTTTATTCGATTGTCGAAAACGGAAAAGAACGGATTAGGAACGACGTTTTTACCGTTTCTTATCTTCCTAACACCGATCGCGTCGTCCCTGATGATTTTAAGTACGCGCAGCCGCAGAGCACTTACCAGCACGCGGAAATTGATTACCTTTCCGAGTTAATTCCCGGAGCGCGTTTTTAGCCCCCGCTTCTCTCGTTTTCGTTTTGGACCCCTCGACGACAAAAACTTTTTTTCGAGTATAATAAGGAGCGACGTAGGCATTCTTTTCGACGTCTCGCGTTTTTGAATTCGGTTCAAACAACAGGGGATTTCGTTATGGTCAACAAATCAGGCGCGCTTTCCGTATTGAATATTCAAAAAATGAAAGAGTCTGGCGAGAAGATCGCGATGGTAACCGCGTATGATTTTCCCACCGCTCAGATGGCCGATTCGGCCGGTCTGGATATGATTCTTGTCGGGGATAGCGTCGGAACGGTTGTTCAGGGACGTTCGACGACTCTTGGCGTCAAGTTGGACGAGACGATTTACCATGCGGAAATGGTCGCCCGCGCCGTCAAACGCGCGCTTGTCGTCGTCGATATTCCTTTTCCGTATTGTCAACTGGGAGCCGAAGAAGCAAAGCGCGCGTGCGCTCGCGTCTTGAAAGAAACGGAAGCGACCTCCGTTAAAATCGAGGGCGGCGCGAGTCGAGCCGAGACGATTCGCGCGGTCGTGGACGCGGGGATACCCGTTCTGGGACATTGCGGTTTGGCGCCTCAAAGCGTTAAGGCGCTCGGCGGATACCGCGTTCAGCGCGACGTCGATCGTCTTCTCGCCGACTGTCAGGCCGTCGAAGACGCCGGCGCCTTCGCGGTTGTTCTCGAATGCGTTCAGCGCGACCACGCGGAAGAAGTTTCTCGGAAGTTGCGTATTCCTACGATTGGAATCGGCGCGGGCGTCGGTTGCGACGGTCAAGTTCTCGTGTTTCATGATCTTTTTAATTACGCGAATAAAGATCCCAACGAGACGCCGAAGCACGCCCGCGTTTATTGCGATTTACATCAACTGATTGACCAAGGGTTCCGAGAATACGTCGCCGACGTTAAATCGGGTTCTTTTCCCGGCGACGCCGAATCCTTTTGATCGAAAAAGTAGTCTTTTGACTTAAAATAACAACCTTTTATTGTCTTCAACGCGAAGGCGGATGATTGTCGTGGATCGTTTTTTCGCGTTTTTTTTAGTTGTTCTGTTTTTTTTTTCGTCGTTTGGCGTTTACGGACAACCGCCGGAACGCGAGGACGCGTTTTTCGCGTTAATGTCGGAATTTAACTCTCCCCTGTTAAAGGATCGCGACGCCGCCGAAGACGAGCTATTTCGCCGGTTTGTCGAATTCGAACCGGTTTGGCAAGATCGACGTTTCTTAACGAACGGCGAGGTTTCCTATGAAGCGCGTCATCGATTTGAGATTGTCGAGGCGCGACGCCGGGCGCTGATTGCGTCGGACGCG
>CAMZEO010000331.1 GCA_947305735.1 uncultured Planctomycetales bacterium
TTTATATGAGAGCGGTGGAAAATATGGAGCATCGTTGCTTCGTAAAACCGACGCTGATACCGGAAAAGTTGTCAAACAAGTTAAAATTCCTAAACAATATTTTGCCGAAGGTCTTGCGGCTGTCGACGATAGATTGTATCTCTTGACTTGGCGCGAACGAACTTGTTTTGTGTACGACAAAGAAACTTTTAAGCAAATTGACGAGTTTCGATATTCCGGCGAGGGGTGGGGGTTGTCATATGATGGAAAGCATCTCGTCATGAGCGACGGAACTTCAAGGATCCGTTTTTTGGATCCCCTGTCCTTTCGACAATTAAGAACAATTGACGTTCATTTTATAACGTCGACCGGAAAGCGTCGATCCATTTACAATTTAAATGAACTTGAGATTGTCAACGGCGAGATTTGGGCTAACGTTAGGATTAATCCAGACAATGGACTTGTTTTAGGTAGAGCTTTAAACTTTTCAGCGTTAACTCCCAATAGCCTGAAATCAAGTTCGGAGTATGTTTTAAATGGACTTGCTTTTGATAAGCTTGACAAACGTTTGTTCGTAACAGGCAAGTGTTGGCCGACGATGTTTATTTTTGAGGTAGAACCGAAAAAAGCGTAGCTAGACGGTTGAACTAAGAGTCCTTCATTGAAACTGAACAACGACAGAATATAATATGACCACCGTTCTTCTTGGCATATTCGTTTTTCTTCTCGCGTCAATAGGAGCTGCGGTGGGCAGCTTTTTGAATGTAGTGATTTGGCGCGTTCCTGAAAAAAAGAGTTTGCTCTCGCCTCCATCGCACTGTCCAAAATGTAATTCGTCTGTTCGATGGTTTGACAACATTCCTATCGCAAGTTGGTTTTTCCTTGGCGGAAAGTGTAGGGATTGCAAAGAACCAATTAGTTTTCGTTATCCATTGGTTGAAGCGCTAAGTTGTTTCGTCTCACTGATTATATCTTGGGCTCTATTTTTAGGGAATTGGACGGGCTGGAGTTCTCAAGCTTTTTATTGGGAGGACTATGCCGTTTGGAAGAGCGCTTATTCAGATTCGATTGTCGATCATGATACGTTTGACGGAAAGGAAGACAGCGGCAACTCAAAGGCAAAAACGGTCGCGTTGTCTTTTTCTTTGTCGGAGGAAGGTTTTCTTTCTCTTTTACGTTCAACTTCCTTTATAGCTATAATCTGGTTTATAGTAATCGACGTCGCCTTAATGTTGGGGTTTGTCGAATGGGATTATGGCTATTCTCCTGGATCGTTGCTGTTCGCAGCTTATGTCATTTTGATTATGGGCGCGATTTTTGTTTGTTTAATCAATGATTCTGATTGTTGCTTAATACGAAGTGAAGTTTATATCGGCAGCGCGTTTTTGGGAGCGTTGGGAGTCTATGTTTGTTTCCCATTACTAGCTCGTCATAATCGCAAGGAGTATACTGTTTTAGGAGCTATATGCGGCGTCTGTCTCGGATTTGCGCTTGCGCTTCCCGGATCGTTGATTCTAAGTCTTGTATCTGTTTTTTTGAAAAGGAAACTTCATAGAGAAGTCTTTGGACTGGTTGTTTTTGGAGGCATTACACTTCTCCTTTTATTTGAGTGTTTTATTATGACCTGTTTTGGTTAGGAATTGTCTTCATTAAAATGAACGTGGATGTTTCCCTTTTTTTAGCTAAGATACAAATATCAAACAATGATAAAGCGTCTATTCAAAGTTATGCGTTTGGCGTTGAAATTATATGAAGACGTTTTTTAGAGGACGCGCGCTATGCGTGTTTCTTTTTTTACGTAATCAGGTTAACTGGATCCGACTTATGAAAATAATTGCTATTGCCAACGGCGGCTTTTCTATTCCCACGTTACGAATGTTAAAAGAATCGGAGCATACTTTATCTGCGGTTTTCGTCATGCCTATCAGAACAAAACGCTCGGGTGAAAAGGCCGGGGGGTCTCCCGTCAGGGTTGCCGTTAACGACTTTCTTTTCGGGGTTCCGCTGTTCGATCCGGACGACGTCAATTCGCGCGAATCAGTTGAAATATTAAATAGTTTGGAAGCGGATATTATTTTTGTTTGCGATTATGGAAAGATTCTTTCCAGCGAGGTGTTGGCTACGACAAAATATGGCGGAATTAATCTCCATGGTTCACTTTTACCAAAATATCGCGGATCGGCTCCTATCAATCGAGCTATTCAGGCGGGAGAACGAGAACTTGGCGTAAGCGTGATTGTTATCGAACCAAAGGTTGACGCGGGACCTATCGTCGCCACAGATTCTTATTATCCATCAATTGAAGAGACGGCGATTGAGATTGAGGAAAATTTGGCGCAAATGGGCGCTCCGTTGGTTTTACAAACTCTTAAAAAAATTGAAAACGGAAATATTGCGTTGCTTCCGCAAGACGCGAGGGTAGCTTCCAAAGCGCCAAAGCTTCGTAAGGAAGAGGGACGCATCGATTGGATTCGTCCTTCGGCAACGATTATCGATCAATATAGGGCTTTTCAACCTTGGCCGCGCGTCTACTCTGATTGGATTAAAGACGGCGTTTCCGACAAACCATTAAGAGTGATACTAGGACCTTTTACAGACGTCGACGAAGATGGAAAACCAATTGACCTGTCCGATTCAGAACTTAATGCTTTTCCCTGCGGGACCGTCGTTAAAAAGACTAAATCTTCTTTTTGGATCAGAACTGGAGACGGCGCTTTACGCGTAAAGGCCGTGCAACCGGCCGGAAAGAAGAATATGCCTGCCGAGTCTTTTCTCCGCGGTTACCAGCTTGGGGTTGGAGACAAATTCATTTGATACTTTGAGGGAAAATTAATTATTTGCTCGTTTTTTGAAAATGGGCGGGATTATAAAAGATAAGGAAACAACAGGGAACGTTTTCGTTGGGGTTCTATCTTCTCGAATTCTGAGACACGCCTTGCGTAAAGGCTCTAACTCGTTCGCTTAGGCGTTCTGGCGTCTTTATTCGAGAGGCTTCGCCTGTAGATTTGCTTTGAAATCCTTTGTTAATTCGTTCGTTTCCATCGGAAAAAGACGCGTCAAATTCGCCGATTTCAATATTTTCGGCGTCGAGAGTTATTTCTTCCAGCGCTCTTAGATAAGTCTTTAATTCCTTTTTATTTCCATTTTCCGCCGCCGCTCGCAACAATTGCCAGCGTTTTAAAAAGTCTCGCAACTGTTCTTCCGTCCAACCAAGCTCGTCAAGAAGCTCGTGGTCAGGCTCATCTTTCAGGGAACTTTCCAGATAGTCTAAAACGAGATTAGTCGCTTTTTCCGCGTACTGCAATTTGGGCAAGTCCGCAGGGGACAGCATTTGACGCTCGAAAGTAATTTCACCCATTCCCGATCCACCGCCTCCTCCTTGACGTTTAGAGTTATCGTTGGAATCGCCGCCAGATGGAGAATTGTTTTTACTGGTCTGACTAGCGCCTTGATTGTTACCGTCGTTTCCAAATTCATTCGAAACTCCGCCCGAGTTCCGAACGTTGTCCCCGTCATTATGGGAATTTCCATTATTAGTTATTTCCTTTGGAAGATTGTTATGATCGACGTCATTTCGAGAGTTATTGGTTTGATTTGTTTTTTTGTTTGAATCTTGATCAATTTCAAACGGAGCGTCGCCAACTTCGGAATTGAGAACGCCATTGGCTTCCGCCGCATTAGAATCGACAGCTTCAGCCGCAACCGCTTGCGATTGATCTTGAGGATCTAGTAAAATGTTGGCGTTATCATTAACTTTATTCGAGGCGGATAAGTCTTCGTTTGGATTCTGACCCAGGTAATTGTTAGTCTTTGGATCGACGTCGCCTTCTTTACGCGGCGTGTTAACGTCAATGAAGTCAGGATGTTCAGCCTGATAACTCTTCGCGCTTAAATTGGGTTTTTCAGGACTCGTTCTTACGGGGAGTTCGCGTTTTTCATTTGGTTGCGGAAGATCGACGTCTGAATCAAAATTTGATTTCACCTCCTTT
>CAMZEO010000332.1 GCA_947305735.1 uncultured Planctomycetales bacterium
GAAAAAAAATTATTTATGGTTAAATAAGTAGTTCTTTTATTTAAAATGAATAATATATCAGACAAGAAATTACTCAAAAAAAAAAGAGATTATAGCGGAAACAAGGTAAGGAAAAATGAATATCTCAAATGATATCAAGAATTATATTATTGCTGAAATTGTTATTAAAGAATAAGATGTAAATAAAGAAATTCAAATTGGTGAAAATAAGCCGGTTACTTATGCGGATTTAAGCATCAAAAAAATGTCGCTGGAAATTTCTAAGTTGCTGGAAATAGATTTTGATGATATGCCAGGAGATTTATCTTTATTGTGAATGGTCTCGTCAGCGACAGAAACTGGAATATTTACGTCGTCGTTTGTCGTGTGATTGCCCTGAAAGTTGGGCATGAGAAACGCAGGAACCGCTCCTTTACGATCGTTGGGCACGACAACCATCAGATCCATTTTGGGCTTCGATTCAGGCGCGTTGAAATAGACGCGCTCAACTTTTATAGTCGCTTTGCCGCCAAGGAACTGATCATACGCGAAGATTTCTTCAAATTTGACTTTAGAAAGATCCGCCTCGGGATATTTCCCGAACATTTCCGTTTGAAATTGCTTAAGAATTTCAGGACGTCGAATGTTCCTCCAATCTTCCGGCGTTTCGATTTTTGTTCCGTCTTCGGAAATTAAAGGGTTTGGAAGAACGTATTGAGGCGTTTTGGATTCGTCGTAATTGACGTTTTGACCAAGCGTCGGTCGCGAACTAAGAAAAATAAATCCAAAAGCCGCCGCGACCGAGAGGTTAATAATCGAGACGAAACTCAAAGTGAAGAATCGCATATCTTATCCTTTGCTATAGTAAGGGAGGTAAACCCGAGCGACGCGCGCTTCATTTTGTCGCCAAGAGCTCCAATAACAATCCGTCGGCGTCCGTGTGGCGCGACAACCCGCCTTAATTTTACTTCCGCCGCCGATAATTACAAGTTTTCGCTCGAAAAAGAAAGTAAAGACGGGAAGGGTAAAAACGACTCTTCTTCCTCAAAGAAAACGCCCGACTTGAGCAAGCGTCTTTTTTTCCTATAATTACGCGAAGTTCGGCGTCGTGGAACAGCGGTGGACGACGCGGACGTTTCCTTTTTTTTCAGGCTCTACTATGCAGTATCGACAAATTGGCTCGACGGATATAAACGCTTCGGTTATAGCCTTGGGAACCTGGGCTTTAGGCGGTTGGATGTGGGGCGGCGCCGATGATTCCGTCGCTTTTAACACGATTCGCGCGGCGTTGGACGCGGGGATAAACGCGATTGACACGGCTCCGATTTACGGTTTCGGACGCTCGGAAACAATCGTTGGCAAGGCGATTCGGGGGCTGCGTCGAGATTCGATAATCGTCGCGTCAAAATGCGGCTTGTCCTGGTCGACGCAACCCTTTCCCGCGAACGTCGGAGAGTTTCACTGCTACGCGGACGAAGACGGACGAACGGAAACGCTTGAAAAATACGCCGTTTATCGTTGCCTTCGCCCCGACGTCGTTCGCCGGGGGGTGGAAGACAGTTTGCGGCGTTTGGGCGTCGACTATATCGATTTGATGCAGGTTCATCACGCGTCCGATAGGACGACTCCCGTTTCGGATACGATGGGCGTTCTGGAGGACATGAGACGAGAAGGCAAGATTCGCGCGATTGGCGTTTCCAACGCTTCGACTTCTCAACTTGAGGAATTCTCCGCTTGCGGCATTCTTGACGCCGATCAAGAGCGGTTTTCCATGTTGGATCGACGCGTCGAGAGAAACGGCGTCCTTGATTTTTGTCGCGACAACAAGACGACTTTTCTTGCTTATTCGCCTCTTGAAAACGGACTGTTGACTGGAAAAATGAACCCCGACAGAGAATATCGCCGGGGAGATCTTAGAAAAAACAAAGAGGCTTTCTCGAAGGAAAACGTGATCCGCGTAAACAAAGCCCTGGGCGCGATTGGCGACGTCGCGAAGCGTTATCGTTTGAACGTCGGACAATTTGCCGCCGCCTGGGTCGCGTCGCGTTATGAGAAAACCGTCGCGTTATGCGGAGCGAGAACCCCCGAACAAGCGATCTCCAACGCTCTGGCGGGAGACGCGATCATAAGCTCCGACGATTGCGAAGAAGTCGACGCGATCCTGCGCGATTTCGGATTGTTGAACGAATGATTTTTCGTTCTAACCGACCATTCTGAGCGTTTGCGGCGACCTCGTTTCCGACTGTTTCGAGCGCGCTTCAATATCCCGCATAATCATTTCCGCGACGACGACGGCGCGCGCGGCGCGTTCGCCCGGCGCGGTCGACGGCGTTCCTCTTAAAATGGCGGACGCGAAGTCTCTCATCTCCAGAGCCAACGCGTCGAACGGCTCTTTGACAAGTTCTTCCGTCTCGTATTCATCCTGCATGAAGGTCGAAACGCGCGGAGCCATTTCCGGATAAGAGACTTTGCCGGGCGCGAAGGAGCCGTTCAGGATTTCGCGTCCGGGGCGAACGAGCTTGGCGGAACGCGCCGCAAAATCAATAAACAGCGACTTTGCATACGTTCGAATGGACGTCCTTCGAACCGCGTTTGTTTCCGCGCGCGAGGCTTTTAGACTGGCGATCGAGCCGTTGGCAAATTCGAGCGTCGCGAAAGCGACGTCTTCAAAACCTCCAAATTGCGAAAAACCGAACGCCGACGCGCGGGTTATTTCCGAGGGTATTAACGACAGAACCAGTTCAATATCGTGAATCATGAGGTCGAGCGTGACGCCGACGTCCGTCGATCGGAACGTGTACCCGCTTGTTCGTTCTGATTCGACAAACGCGGGAACTTTTCCCGAGCGGACGTCAAGGAGATACCGCCGCGCCGCGCGCCAGGCGGGGTTGTGCTGTTCGACGTGTCCCGCCTGCAAGACCAGGTTTTTCTCTCGAGCGATACGCGCGAGTTCCAACGCCGTCGCGCCCGTCGTCGTCGCCGGTTTTTCAACAAGCAAATGCTTTCCCGCCTTTAAAACTTTTCGTCCGATTTCGGCGTGCAAGGTCGAAGGCGCCGCGAGAACGACCGCGTCGACGTTAAGAAGGAGTTCTTCAACGGTTTCAAAACTGCGGACGTTCCATTGGTCGGCGACGCGCTTGCGGCTTTCTTCAGAAACGTCCGAAACGCCGACAAATTCAACTTCCGGATCATTGGCGGCTTTCGAGGCGTGGAATCCGCCAAGACGACCTGTTCCAATCACTCCCAATCGAACTTTTTCCATGAAACATCCTTTTTATCGTCGACTTTGTCGTCGACTTTTCAGATTGATCGCGCGCGTGCGATTTCGCGCGCCGTCGCCGATATCTCTTCGCGCCCTTTCGACGTTCGGGCGTCGATTGCGCGACGTCGGGGTGATAGTAGCGAAAAAACAGTTTTTTTAAAATAGCAAAACGACGTTTTTAGCCTGTTTTTTCCGACCCTAATAAAAAACGATTCGCATTTTCAGGCGAATCGCATTTTTCATTGCAAATCGTCGCGAGAGAGACTGTTAATCATCGCCAGCAAAACGTCGGCGTTTTGCTGATGTCCCGTTTTAGTCGCGCGAAATTCTCCCTCCCAGTCAAACGGAGCCAGAGAAAAATCTCCAATCATATCGAGTATCTTGTGTCTGGCGCACTCGTTGGAGAACCTGAGCGCGTTGTCGATCGGTCCGTCTTTCCCGTAGACCAGGACGTCCCTGACGTCGACCCGCTCGCATATTCCCTTTTGTCTGAGGTAATTAGCCTCTTCGATCGTCAGAAACGTTCGACAAGGGGCGATTTCTTCCTGAAATATTTCGGACGGTTGCGAGAAATCAAAAACCGCCGTCTGGTCGGGAATATGATTGGGATGGTCGTAGCGGAGATTGTATTCAAAAACGGTATGTTTTTGTTCGTTGGGAGCGACGACGATTCGACCTCCGTCCGGTCTGGAATCGTCGACGTAAACGCCTTGGTCAAG
>CAMZEO010000333.1 GCA_947305735.1 uncultured Planctomycetales bacterium
ATAGACGCGTCCAATTTCGAAAACGCGTTCCATACCCCCGACGAGGAGCCGTTTGAGATGCAACTCTAAAGCGATGCGCATATACAACGGAATATCGAGCGCGTTGTGATGCGTCACAAAAGGACGAGCGGCCGCGCCGCCGGCGACGGAGTGAAGCGTCGGTCCTTCAACCTCGACAAAACCTTCGCGCGCCAGGGTCTTGCGAATGGAAGCGACAATTTTAGCGCGGTTGAGCATACGCGTCATCGCCTCGTCGTTGTGGGCGAGATCAACGTAACGCAGACGGGATCGAAGCTCGGGATCGTTCAACCCCTTAAACTTGTCGGGAGGAGTTTCGAGCGATTTGCTCAAAAACGTCAATTTCGAGGCAAATATCGTCAGTTCTCCCGTTTGGGTCTTTTTGAATTCTCCGTCGACGCCAACAAGGTCGCCAAGATCAAAGCAAAGCGCGAGTTCCCAAGCCTGATCTCCAACTTGATTCTTACCGACAAAGATCTGGATCTCGCCAGTCCAGTCCTTGAGCGTCAGAAAGATCAACTTTCCCTGTTTGCGTTGCAAAACGATACGACCGGCGACTCGGACTTGCGGTCCTTCATAGGGAATTTCAACGCGTTCAGGCGCGCCTTCCCATTTCGGAGGTACTTTAATCGGTTCGCCGGCGACGATTTCATTTTCGCGAGCGCACACGTCCCCGATCAAAAGGCGGTCGTCAAAGCGACTGCCCCAAGGGTCAAATCCCATTTCCTCAATTTTACGTAATTTCTCGCGTCGAGCCGCTTCCAAAACGACGCCCGCGCCGCTAGTTTCTGTCTTCGTCATGGTAATATCTACTGTAAATATGGGGGTAAGAGGGAACGACGTTAGCTTTGTTCCCCGGAAAAATCCGTCTGATTATACACTCGGTCCCCCAATTTGGGAATATGCGCGATTCACAAATTACTTGCGACGGTCCCGCTCGGACATCGTATGTTTTTTGCCGGAACGCGTCAAGGTTGATCGCGCGGAACTCGGGCGCTTGATTCTTTAAAAAAGAGCAATATAATCGACGCGTTAGGTTGGGGGAATTGTTTCCCCACAACGGCAATGACTTTCGTGGGCGCAAGAAAGATTTCGCGTATGACCAATGATAAATCCTTGTCACCCGAGTTGCGGTCAGAAGACGAAAACGGTTTGCTCGTCGAGGATGATCGATCCTCGTCTTTTGGAGTTCCTCAGACGGAAGAACAAGTCAAGGAACTTATTACGCGGATGTTTAACGAGCATCATGATCGTCTCCTTCGTATGATTGAGGTTAGACTGCCGAACGAACTCCGTTCGAGAATCGATCCGAACGACGTTCTCCAAGACGCCTTTATTGAAGCTTTTCGACAGATGAGTTCCGGCGTTTCGGCTCCAAAGGCGTCGTCGTTGGTTTGGTTGCGTCTTATTGTCGGTCAGCAAATTATCACGTTGTATAGACATTACGTTAAAACGCAAAAACGCGACGTTGGCAAAGAGCGCTCTCTGACGCCTCAGCGCGCGTCGATGGACACGACGTCGACGTCGATTTTCCTGGCAAGTCAACTCTCTTCCCCGTCCGTCGCCGCGCAACGACGCGAGCTTCAGGAAAAAATACGGAAACGTCTTGAAGAACTGGATCCGAAAGATCGTGAAATTATTTCCCTCCGGCATTTTGAACAATTGACCAATCGTGAGACGGCGGAAGAACTCGGAATCGCTCCAAACGTGGCGAGCGTCGTCTATCTTCGCGCGCTGAAAAAATTCAAGGCGGCTCTTAAAGAGGATCAGCTCGAACAGTATCTTTAATCAGGCGATACGTCGACGCAGAAGAGTCAAGTTTTTTAAGAGCTTTCTTTTTTGCATACTCCAGTCGTTGGCGATTTTAGAGGAATCTGATTCAGATCGACGCTCTTCTCGGGAACGAAGTGTTGTTCGCGAGAAAAGCGGCGAGTTTTTCGGCGGAGGAGACGCTCTGAAATAAAACGTTAATCGAGCGTTTGTTCTCTTAATAATCTCGGCAAAGGCATATCGACAGGCTTATGTAATGACCGGCAAATCCTCAGAACAAGGTCTTTCCGACTTGGAAACGCGGGTTCCCTCTTCGACTCCCTCTCGCTATACCGAAGAATCCGGCTTGGATATCGAAACGATCCTGGAACGTTTTACGGAAGATATTCGACTTGGTAAAAAACCGTCTGTAGAGGAATACGCGACGCGCTATCCGGAGTTTGCCGACGACGTCCGCGAACTATTTCCCACCTTGCTTCTACTGGAAAAAGGGGGGGAACGAACGTCTCTGCACAATTACACGTCCGCGGTAAGCTCAAAAGGAATCTTGCCCCCGAAAAGAAAAATACTCAAAAACTACGAGATACATGGCGAACTCGGAAAAGGCGGAATGGGAGTCGTCTACGAAGCGTATGACAAAACGCTCGAACGATTCGTCGCGTTAAAAGTAATGAAAATCTTTCCGGGTAATGAAGAACAGTCCATTCGGAGATTCCAGCGCGAAGCTAGAATGGCGGCAAAACTCCACCATACAAATATTGTGCCCGTTTACGATTACGCGATCGTAGACGATCATTTTTTCTCTGCGATGCAATTGATTGAAGGCGTTAGCATAGAACAATTTTTGCGTTCAAGAGAAAAGGAAGCGGCGCAAACGCTGGAATCCGGTTCCAAACACTCGGGGCTGGCGAAGCGCCTTAAAAATAAACGCCGCGAATCGATAAAATTTGACGATCTACAAGACGACGCAATTAGCGAAACCGACGACACAAGGGCGAACGTCGATTTTTACGTGCAACGTATGCGTCAGCGCCAGCAACTGTCCGAAGCCGTTTTGAACGACGACGCCAGGACGACGGCGGACGCGGACGAAGCCGACGTCGAGCCTCTTATTACCGCGTCTCTTCCCGAATCCGTTCGCGAAGACTTCAAACCAGACGGCTCCGCGACACAAAAACCGGTAATCGACGAAGTCGTCGCGTTTAAAACAAACGCAAACGATCAAGCCGACGGAGATAACGCGCGGAGTGAAGACGATCGTCGACAAAAAACAAACAAAACTCATGACGTGTCGTTTAACAACGGATTTTCATTTACAAACGAGGGGCTTTTGTCCGTTCAAATAGGAAGTTCCGATTACTATAGGCAAATTTGCAACGTTGGAATCCAAGCGGCGAACGCCTTGGAATACGCGCATCGACATAATATTCTCCACCGAGACATTAAGCCGTCGAATTTAATTGTCGACTATGACGGGGTTGTTTGGATTACAGACTTTGGTCTGGCCAAGACAATCGGGGACAATTCGCTCACAAAAGAAGGGCAACTCGTTGGAACGCTGCGTTATTTAGCGCCTGAATCGGCCGGTAATAATGACTTTTCGCCCAGCTCGGACGTCTTTGCTCTGGGTTTAACGCTTTACGAACTATTGACGTTTACCCACGCCTATAACAAGACCGGCGACAGCGGCTTATACGACCAGGTGACTAAAGGCGCGATCACGCGTCCGCGTAAGATTAATCCGCGCATTCCGCGCGATCTCGAAACGATCGTTCTCAAAACGCTGGAAAGAGAAAAAGAAAAACGCTACGCTTCGGCCGGCGAGCTGGCGGACGACTTGCGACGTTTTCTGGACGAACGTCCCATTCGCGCGAAACGAGCGTTCCTTCACGAAAGACTCTGGCGACTGTGCAAAAGGAATAAAATCGTCTCTTCGCTAACCGCGACGCTCGTTTTACTGGGAATTGCGACGATCGTCATACTTGCGATGATGATCAAAAACGAAAGGATACTCGTCGACGAAAGGGGACGTCATATTAAAAAAGCGCAAGAAACAATTGACAGTATCTTTAAGACCATTACTAGCGATTTAGACTTGGGCTACAACCTCGTCTTTAGCCCGTCTGACGCGGATTACTCGATAGGCAGTCTTTCCATTTCTC
>CAMZEO010000334.1 GCA_947305735.1 uncultured Planctomycetales bacterium
TTCCAAAAATTGTCTTTATGCCAATCACAAACATAAAAATACCAAAACCGACAAAAATGGCGGTTTTTCCACAAAGCGCATTGAAAAAAATGTTAATTGGTCTCCCGCAAAAAGATGTGCAAAAGGCGCCAAAAGCCATCGGAATGACAAGATTGCGCCCGATGGAGGAACGCGACCAGCCTATCTCGGAAACTTCTCTTATCACGGTTCCAACGATTGAGGGAACCATTTGCAACAACCCAACGCCCGCAGCCTGCATTGGCGAGCAGTCAAAAAAAAAGAGCATTGATGGAACAATTAGCCACCCGCAACCAACTCCCCAAAAACCGCCGGAATACATTCCAATAAATCCAATAAGAGGGGCTATGATGAGCGTCGACAACCAGTCTATTTCTTCCATCTTCGATGAAAAAAGCTAAAATTTGATCAATCAGTTTGACAAATGAAAGAAATCAATCTTTTCTCAAAATCAAGAACTCAGAGGCATGACCTCGTCTCATTCGTTTTACCCAAATATATAATTTTCCACAAGCAACGTGGGAGTTACGAACCAATCGTCCGACATATTTGTCTTCAAACCATTCGCTGAGACATCGAGCTCTGCTGAAAGAAACATCCTGGACAAAAACTTCGCAGACGTCCGGAAAGACGTTTCGGACTTTTTCTACAATCTTAGCTAACGATCCCCCGCCGCCCACCCTGATCATCCCTTGATACTCATAAAGGACGTCCGGCAAATTGTCAAATTCGTCTTCTATTTCTCCAATTAGTTCTTCGACCAGGTCTTCTAGGGTTAAAACTCCAACTGTGTTTTTCTGAATAGGATCTTTCACCAGCGCAATGTGTTCATGGTTCTTTACTAGAGCGCTCAAAACGTCGGAAGCGCGATCAGTTGATTCAACGTTTATAATAGGTCTTACAAAATTTGACAGACTGGTCGAAGAACTTTGATTCCAAGTCAAACTTGATATTTCAAATTCCGAAACGGCTAATTCCTTGAAATTAACGTAGCCGATAATCATTTCCTTCTTACCCCTGTAATGTACGGGAAAACGAGTATGCGTGTCGTTCCGGGCAATTTCAAAGGCTTGAGCGGGAGTAAGATCATCCGATAATATTACCGCATCTTCGATATCTACTTTAACCTCGTCGACTTCAATTTCAGATAACTTCAGCGCTCTATTAATAATTACCTCCTGTTCGGCGCTTAACTGTCGCTTTCTCTTGGCAAGCAAAGCCAAAAGCGAAATTTCCTCAATTGCGCTGGGAGACTTAAGTTCAGAGGAACGAACTTCAAAAGGTTTATTGAGGAAGAGAAGAAAGTGAATAAAAGGATCGCTGATCATTGTCATCCATAACAGAGGACGAGCGATCCAATAAGCCAAGCTCTTATTGTAGCGAAAGCCTATAGTTTTGGGTAATATTTCAGTGTACTGCAACGCCAAAAAAGTAAAGACAATCGAAAAAAGCCAGACCCAAGTCTCACCGTACAACTTGGCAAAAGCCACGCCGGCAAAAGAAGCGCCTGCAGTATGCGCGATAGTATTAACGGCAAGAATGCACGTTATTGGCATATCCACGTCTTGTTTGAAATTCTCCCAAATTTTACCAATTTTGGAATTATTTTCATTTATTTCCGCAACTTGCGCTATAGTAAGACTCAAAAGAACAGACTCGGCAATTGAACATAATGCGGATACTATTAAAGCTGTCAAAAAACTTACGAGAAATACACTAAACCACATCAAGTCGTCAGGCATAATCGGCAAATACGCTCCTTATTATCACAAGATACAGTCCAACGTTCGTCATTGTAATTTAGTTGTTCTTTTGGGAAAGGGGGAGAAATCGACATAGCCGTTAAAGGCGTGGTTCCAACAGCAACTGATTTTGCGCGATAATCGTCGACGGTCAACGCGACGTCTTTCCGCGTTGACACGTCGGCGGCAAAACGATAGAATGGTCGCCACATCGTTTCTTCCCCTTTTCAATTAGGTCTTGCTATGAACAGTTTTAATAGATCTCGTCGTGATTTCCTTAGGATTGGATCCACCATAGCTTTCGCTCCGCTCGCATTGACGTCGGAATCCTTTCAACCAGAATCAAACGCGAGGGATCTCTTTGCTACGCAAAGCACGGAAAAGAGTAAATCGCTTCCCCATCCAATTCCATCAAAACTTCCACGGTGGCGCGGCTTTAATTTACTAGAAAAATTTAACGGTTCCAACCAACCATTTCGTGAAGAAGATTTTCAAAACATAAGCGATCTTGGTTTTAATTTTGTCCGTCTACCTATGGACTACCGGAGTTGGATCATAAACGGAAACAAAAGGGAATTCAACGAAAGGACGTTCGAGGAAATAGATCAAGCTATTGAATTCGGTCAAAAATACGGAATCCATATCCATATCAATTTTCATCGAGCGCCGGGTTATACGGTCGCCACCCCTCCTGAAACGCCGCTTGTTTGGAACGACGAAGAAACGTTGGACGTCTGCAAACTTCACTGGAAAACTTTTGCCAAACGTTACCGTTCAGTTTCATCTGATCAATTGAGCTTCAATCTCTTTAACGAACCGGCGGGATGTACTGAAAACGAGTATTTTAAAGTTGCGAAGACTTTAGTCGACGTTATTAGGCAAGAAAATCCGCAACGTTTAATCTCTTGCGATGGAATAGATTGGGGAACTAAGCCCTGTTTTTCCTTCCGAGAATTAAATGTCGCTCAGTCGACTCGCGGCTATTCGCCAATGGAAGTTTCCCATTATGGAGCCTCTTGGGTTAACAGCAAAGATTTTCCCGAACCTCGATGGCCTTTTACTTCTTTCAACGGCTTACTCCCTTCTCCCAACAAACGTGAATTATCGGAGGGAATAAGAAAACCTATGATAATCAAAGGACCGTTTCCTCATAACTCAAAACTCAGATTTAGAATTGGCGTGGTATCCCAAAAAGCGGAAATCGTCGTCAAATTTGACAATTCAGAGGCGTTTAGGAGGACTTTCGTCCCCAAAGGTGGAAAGGGAGAATGGAAAGAGGACGTTTTCGTCGAAAAATATGGAGTTTATCAGAATCGTTATGACCTCGAACTAGAACTTGACGTGCCTGACGAAACGGAACTGATCGCGATTGCGAACACTGACGGAGATTGGGCGACAATAACACAACTTACAATTTCTTCTGGCAGTCAAGTTGCCGTTTCCTCAGGAACTATCGATTGGAACGCCCAAAGTCCAACGGAGTTAAAATATGCTGACGACCTTCGTCGTCCGGCAATTATTGGAGGAACTGTAAAAGATCGGCAATGGCTCTGGGACGTCAACATTAAACCTTGGAAAGTTGCCGAGGAAAAAGGAATTGGTGTCATTGTTGGCGAATTTGGCGCCCACAACGTTACCCCGCATCGCGTCGTTCTGAGTTGGATTGAGGATATGTTAATCAACTGGGAAAAAGCGGATTGGGGCTGGGCTTTGTGGAATTTTAGAGGCTCCTTTGGCGTGGCAAACAGCGAACGCAAAGACGTTGATTATGAAGACTGGCGCGGACTTAAACTCGATAGAAAGCTCGTAAGTCTCCTGCAACAGTATTAGTCCCACTGAAAGTCGGGAGAGTGCGGTTAATCATACAACCATACCAACTTGTCTCGCTTGTCGCCTTGAGGTCTTGATGTCTGTAAACTTCCGTTTCGAGTCTCTTCTCAAAATACGCGAAAATGAACGTAACGAGAAAAAAAACGCCTTTTTGGAAATTCAGATTTCAATCCGTCAGACTCGGGAACAAATCGATAGATGTAGGATAGAACTTGAGGTTTGTCAGGAAACAATACGCGCTCAAAGAGCCCTATCTGTAACGAACGCGGAGGAGCTGTGCCGACAAAC
>CAMZEO010000335.1 GCA_947305735.1 uncultured Planctomycetales bacterium
GATTGCTTTCTCGGGCGACGTGCCACTCTGAGCTGGCTTGTCGTCGTCGGCAATAACCGGGAATCCGGCGGCGGCGACCGCGACAATAGCGCCCAGCGCCGAAAAAAGCGCGAGACTTCTCGACACAAACGTTCTCTTCATCTTCTCACTCCCGCCGTATTTGGACGCAAATTCGCCCCTCAACTGCGCGTTTTCTGTTTGACGGCGCGCGAGGGGATGGTAGTTCCATCAAACTCGTTTCGCACAAAACGCTTGACGAGACGCCCGGCGCCCCTTCATCATAAGCGAAAAGCCGTCGATTTTCAAGGACCTGCCGACTGAATGTCTGAATGCTTATCTTGCTTATTTTAACTAGTTTAGCTTATAAAAGAAAAAGAATGGAAACACAGTGAATAATTTTAACTTTTTTTTCGATTTTAAGGTTTTTTAGTGAAAGAAAAAGAACTTTTCGGTCTACATATTAATCAGATGCTTATAGTTGAAAAACGTGGAATACGCTACCATAGCCGGGACACGTCCCAGAGATCGTCGTGAGTCGATCTTTCCAACTTCAGGAGAAAACGGATTCCATGTGCGGTATTTGCGGAGCGGTTTGGACCAGAAAGTCTGGCGCGGTCGATCAGGAGACGCTCGACATTGCGACCGACGCGCTTCAACGTCGCGGCCCGGACGATCGAGGAACGGTTCGCCGTCCATTAACCCCCGGCGCTCCGTTGCAGGAAAAGGGATTCGCGTTCGGCCATCGTCGCCTCGCGATCGTCGACCTCACCTGCGCCGGTCGCCAGCCTTTTTCCAACGCGGATCAAACGGTCTGGCTGACCTTTAACGGGGAAATTTACAATTACGTCGAACTGCGAGAAGAGCTCCGGAAGCGCGGCCGCGTTTTCCGCACCGAGACCGACGTCGAGGTTCTCCTTCAGGCGTATGAAGAGTTCGGACTCGACTGCCTCGCGAAATTCGACGGAATGTTTGCGTTCGCGCTCTGGGACGAACCGCGGCGCCGTCTGCTTCTTGCGCGCGACCGGATCGGCAAGAAGCCGCTGGTCTACCGCCTTGAAAACGACAGGCTCCTCTTCGCAAGCGAGCTCAAATCGCTCAGGCTGTTCCCGAACGTTCCCAAAGAAATCGACCTCGTCGCCCTGAGGTTGTACCTGACGTATCAATACGTTCCGCATCCTCGCACGATTTACAAGGGCGTCTCGAAGCTCCCTCCCGCCTCCTACCTGCTGTGGCACGAAGGTCGTGAACCGATCGTCGATCGGTATTGGCGCGCGGAGGAGCTTGCAAACTTCAGCGACTCCCCGGGACTCGGATCCGACGATCTCGCCAAGCTGCGCGAAACCGGAACGCTGGGAGCCGCGGCGCTCGGTTCCGAATCCAACCTCAACCTGACGAACGCGTCCTTTGACGAGGTTTGTCGGGAATTGCGCCGTCGTCTTGAAGACGCCGTTCGCGTGCGAATGCGCTGCGACGTGCCCTTTGGCGCGTTCCTCTCCGGCGGCGTCGACTCCACGATCGTCGCAGGACTCATGCGCAAGTTCTCGACGACAAAGATACGAACCTTCTCGATCGGGTTCTCTCAGAAAGAATACGACGAAACGCCCTTCGCCAGGCGCACGGCGGAGCGGTTCGGAACGGATCACACGGAGTTCTTCGTCGAGCCGCAGGCGAAAGAAATATTGCCCGAGCTCGTCTACCAGTACGACGAGCCTTTCGCGGACAGTTCCGCGATACCGACCTGGTATCTGTGCCAGACGACGCGCCGCGAGGTGACGGCGGCGCTCGGAGGCGACGGAGGCGACGAGCTCTTCGCCGGATACGACCGTTATAAGGCTCTGCGTCTCTCGCTCGGGCTCAACATGCTTCCGTCGGGGCTGAAAAAACTCCTCGCGGGTCCGGTCCGGTCGCTGATTCCCAACTCGGTCAGGCAACGTTCTCCGCTGCGTCGCGCCAGACGATTCCTTGAAACCGCCGGCATGGACGCGATCGAGCAGTACCTGCAGTGGATCGCGATTTTCAACCGTTCCCGCGAAAGCGCGCTGCTGAGCGACGAATACTGGTCGGCTTGCCGCTCGGAGGGAGAAAACTTCGGAATTCCACGACCGTCGGCGGACGAACTGGACTCGATCGACTTTCTGAGGGACGCGTACGGAAAGTTCGCCAGGCGCGACCTTACCACGGCGATCAGCTTCGCGGATATCCTGACGTACCTTCCGTGCGACATTATGACGAAGGTTGATATCGCGTCGATGAGCCACGCGCTCGAGACGCGCGCCCCCCTGCTGGATCCGAACGTTCTGGAGCTCGCGCTTCAGATTCCGCTCCGATACAAGTTGCAGGGACGCGTCGGCAAGCGAGTTCTGCGCGAAGCCTGCCGCGACCTGCTTCCGGACGAGATCGACGCCAGGCCCAAGACCGGGTTCGGCGTTCCTCTCGATTCCTGGTTCCGCAACGAGCTCAACGCGACGCTCAAGGAAGCGCTGTTCGACGAGTCGACGCGGCGCCTGCCGTACTTTAACCGCGCTTACGTCGAACGGCTCGTCAAGGAGCACGAAGAACGGCAGTTCGACCATGCGGCGCGTCTTTGGTCGCTCCTCGTCTTTCGACTCTGGGAGTCGCAACAGTGACGAAGAGTTTGTTTTCTAACAATTGTAACTATTTTTCCTTTTAACTAATTTTTTAAACACAGAACGCCGAAGAGAGAGAAAGGACTGCTCTATCGACGGTCGAAATATGACTTGTTGGCCGCGCAAGGCCGCGCCCCAACAGCGTCGGAAGGCAGGTTGTCCAATCGATCAGCTAGTAAAGGATTGCGCTATGGCGGAATTTCGCGAAAACAGGGACGTCAGAAGGCCGTTTTTATCAACGCCTGACGATCGCGTTTATTTTCCGGCTTCCATTATCGAAAAGGCCCGGCGCGACGCCGCGCGATGTCTGAAGCGCGGCGAAGGCGTCGCACTTGTCGTTGGAGACGCGGGCGTCGGCAAGACGCTTCTTACTCGCGTTCTGGCTTCGGATTTCGACGCGGACGACCTCGTTTCCGTGGTTTCGGCGTCAAGGAAATTCACCGTCAAAGCGTTCCTTCAGCAGCTTCTCTTCGGTCTCCACCAGACCTTCGTCGGCGGCGACGAAACCGAGCTTCGTCTTATGACGCTCGACTATCTTGAACGCGCGCCGCAGACGAGAAGAATCCTTCTTGTCGACGACGCTCAAAATCTTACGATCCGCGTCTTCGACGAGATCCGGATGCTTGTCGATCGAACCGAACCTCCCGCCCAGTTTTCCGTCGCCCTGTTCGGAACGCCGGCGCTTGAGGACCGTCTCAATCTGCCGCAACTCTACCCCTTCGCTCAGCGTATCGTTACGCGCGCATGGCTCGATTCCTTCACGAACGAAGAGACCGATCGGTTCATCAGTCGCGAGCTCAAGCGCTCCGGAGTTAACGCGAAGTTCACAAGGGGCGCGAAAAAAGCCGTCGCCGAACTCGCCGAAGGCTCTCCTCGCGTCGTCGTCCAGCTTTGCGACCGCGCGCTCTTCTTTGCGACCGAAAACGCGCCTGAACCCGAGGAAGGCAAGAAACCGCGTCCCGTCGAGATTGACGAGGACGGCGTTCAGACCGCCTGGCGCGATCTCCAGAGCATTACCGAAGACGCGTCTTCTCATGCTGATTCAGAGTCCGGCGACGACGTCGTGGAATTCGGCGAACTTGACGACGACGACCTGAACGGATATGATGAGAAGAGCTCCGCAGACGCGGCGCCAGTCGAAGAATCCAAGGCAAAGCGGGAAGAGTCTGAGAACGAAGAACCTGTCGTCGCGACGGAGGAAGAACCGAAGGTTCAGAGCGAATCCACGACGGTTTCGCTTGATTTCG
>CAMZEO010000336.1 GCA_947305735.1 uncultured Planctomycetales bacterium
GTCCCTTCCACACCGACTGGATCAACGCGAAGAAATCGTGATTCTTTCCCAAGCGCGATCTCGAACAAAAAACGCGCGTCGAATACGGCGCGCGTTTTTATTCAGGATTACGCCTCGCGAAGGACGACGCTAATCGATTCAAACTTTGCCCATCTTCTTAAGGTTTTCGAAGCATTCGGCGCAGGCGTCGAAGATATCCTGTCCGTCGCGGCTGTCCTCTTGTTCGACGACGTACCATTCGACGCCGCCGACGTTCTCGGAAATGTCGAACATACGCGGCCAATCCACGATATCTCCGGGACCGCCGACGCACGCGCCATGCTTGCCTTCCTCGTTTTCCGCCTTAACGTGGAGGAGTTGACCTCGACCGGGAAATTTCGCGACTTCCGCGTAAGGATCGGCGCCGCCGTGCAAGGTGTTCCCAACGTCGATTTGCGCGATAATATCTTCGGCGGTGCGGCTGAAGAAGAGATCCCACGCGTTCGTGCCGTTAATATCGGTAAAGTCGTTATAGTGCGAATGAAATCCGATTTGCATATCGACTTTGCGCGCTTTGGCGGCAATCTCGTTGAACAGATACGCCGTCATCTGATTGCCAGCGTCGGTGGCGCAAGAGGCGGAAAGACCGCCGGCGACGATCAAACGACGATTGCCCAGCGTCTTTTCAAATTCGACGGTTTGTTCAAACGTTCCTTCCAAAAGCTGGGGAACGCCAAGATGCGTGCTGATCGCTTGAAGTCCCGCTTCGTCCAGCCACTTGCGAATATCTTTGGCGTCGTTGCCGTAATAGCCGGCGAACTCGACGCCTTTGTACCCAATTTCCGCGATTCGCTTAAGAGTTCCGCGAAGATCCTTGGACGCGTGTTCGCGCACCGAATAGACCTGGAGCGCGATCGGAATTTTCCTGGCGGATTCCGCGGCGAATAAAACGTCGCGACTTGTGGAGGACAGCGCGCCAAACGCGCCGAACGCGGCGGCTCCAAGACCGGATTTTAAAAAGGAACGACGATCCATCTCATTCTCCCAAATAGTTCTCATATAAAAACCTCGCGTCTTTTTCGACGCGTTCCTGTAAATCACAACGGTTATCCATGTCGGACGGAATCTAAACTCTCCGCCTCATTCTCCGTCTTCATCGTCCTCGACGTCGGTGTCGTCGTAATCGTCCTCGACGACTTTTTCTTTCGACGCGTCCGGGACTTTTTCTTTAGGCGTCTCAACGTTTTCCGTCTTCGACTTCAGCGAAAACGTTTCGAAAGCGGAGTCTAACGCGGCGTCGTAGGCGTCTTCGGGGAAATCCTCTTCGCTCCGCGTTTTCGTCGGCTCTTGCGTCTTTCCCGGTTTAAGAGCGGACGACCTCAGCAGCATAAAGTCGGACTCGGCGGCGGCCGCTTCCGCTTTAATCCTCGCCCTTTCTTCCTTTGCGGCGATTTCGTCCTTCGTGAGCATATCGACGACCATCATAAGTCGTTTCATCGAAATCGGCATGCCGACGGCAAGGCGCTTTTTCGAGCGCTTCGCGTGCGCGCCCCATTTGACTTGATCTTCATTCAGCAACAACACGGCGGGCAAATCTTTTGTCATCGGCGAGTCCAAAAGCTGATTGAACGCGACGACCGCGCTTTGACCGAGGGTCTGCGCGTTGAAAAGAACGGCGTCGACTTCGCAGTCTTCCAGACGCTGCAACGCCATCGTCACGTTTGAAATCACGAGCGGACGGAATCCGGCGCTTTTGAAAAACTCGCGGAACGTCTCTTGAAGGGACGCGTTCGCCTCGACGATCATGACCGCTTTCATCGGTCTGGCTTTTTCCGTTTTCGCTTCGCCGACGAGTTCGATCGCTTCGTCGCCCGTCTCGCCGCGTTCCAACTGACCGACGACGCGCTCCAAATCCTGTTTGAGTTGCGTCGGCGTTTGGTATCGCTCGTCGGGATCGAATTTAAGCGACTTGTCGACGACGGTTGCGACGCACCGAGGAATCCCTTTGGCGACCTGATGAATCATTTTGATATTCTTGAAACGACCCGCGTCCAGCCGACGCGATCGCTCTTTAATCTCGCCAAGAGGGGCGACGCCGGTGAGAGCCTGGTAGTAAACGGCGCCAAGGAAATAGATATCGCTTCTCCGGTCGTCGCGCTTGACGTGCGTCGCGCGTTCGAGCGCGGCGTACTCGATGGCGCGCTGGGTCTTGAAACTGGACGACTCGGCGGTCAACAAACCGAAATCGAGCAGAACGGCTCGACCGGAACTCGCGACCATAATGTTCGAGGGTTTCATGTCGCGGTGCTGATAACCTCGCTTCTGCGCGTATTCCAAAGCGCTGCAAATATCGTAAATAATTCTGGTGGCGCGTTTTGGATCAAGATATCCGTTCCTCTGAGCGGCGAGCATTTCGCGCAGGGTGTTTCCTTCGATAAACTCCATGACCATATAGTGGTCCAGTTTCGTTTCATGCGCTTCGTAGACGGCGGCGATATTCGGATGCCGCAGCTCCATGCCCATTTCGCCCTCGCGGATAAATTCGTCGATCGCCGTTTGGTCGTCCCTGAAACGCGCGCGCAACACCTTGACGGCGACGACTTTGCCCGTGTCTTTATGAACGCAACGAAAGACGCGCGCGAACGAGCCCGCCCCGACGAGATACTGGATTTTGTAGTCGCCGTAGTAATAACCGGTCGTTTCGCCCGCCATGAGACGCTCGACCTGATACTTTGTCAAATAGCCCATTCTTTGCGCGAGACGCAGGAACTCGTCGGCGGTGAACAACTTGGTTCCAAACGACGTTTCGACAATGCGAATTTTGTCCAAATCCATAAGATCAAGGGACAAAAGCTGTTGATTTAAGTCGTCGACAGAAAGACTGGGCATGTCGTTGAACTTTCCTTGCTATTTGCGCGTTCGTCGAACGTCCGCTGTTTCGGATCGCCAAACCGCGCGCCGGCGCCGTTCGCGAGTCGCGTAAAATCGGCTTGGCAAAAATGGAAAACGAAGCGCCCCGATCGCGCGGCGCCGACGAGGAGACTTTCCGTCAAAACGCGCAAAGACGCCCCTCCAACCCTCATTATACCACCAATGAAACGAAAAGTCATCATTTTTTCAACGAAACAATGGAATAATGCGATAAAAAATTTACAACTTTCCTGAAAAGCGCTCCAATTATGCGCGTTACGCAAACTTAATCGGTTAATATCCCGACGCGGCTCGCGAACAAACGCGGAAACGCCGGAAAGAAATGTCGCGATCGTCAAACGCCGTCCCGGACGCGATTATGATAAAAGCGTAAAAACAGCGAAAAAAAACTTCCGACTTGTTGAAGCCGAAGCGAATTCCCTATATAATACGCGGACGTTGTTCGCGGCGCGTTCGTCGAACGACGAGAGTTTTTTTGTTCGACACCGTTCTCAAGAGATATTCCAATGTTGAAACCTGCTTTGAGTTTGCGCTTGTCATGTTGCGCGTGTCTTTTGTCGTGCCTAGCGGCGTTTGGCTGTCGTGAAAAGCCCGAGCTTTCCTTCTCGGAATACGGCGAAACGATCGACTGTTTGCCGGTCGTAAACAATCTCCCCGACGCGTTCCCGATCGACGAAGAAATGGAGCCGAAAGCTTGCGGAACGCGCGACGAAGTCAGGAACACCGTCCGCCGCCATCTCTACCAGGCTCAGGGACGCGAAGAAGAACTCCAAGAGATCGAAAAAGCCGAAGAGGAACGAGAGAAGTTAGAACGGTCAAGGCCGAACGGACCCGCGACGTCGAAACCAGCCGTTGAAGAAGCGCCCGCCGTTGAAGAAGCGCCCGCCGTTGAAGAAGCGCCTGCCGTTGAAGAAGCGCCTGCCGTTGAAGAAGCGCCTGCCG
>CAMZEO010000337.1 GCA_947305735.1 uncultured Planctomycetales bacterium
TTCCTGACGCAGTTGATCGTCGTCCGCCGCGAGGTAGCGTTTCAAAATCGTCGCGAGCGGGTAGGGGAGCGATTCGATCCAACGCTCGAATTTGTCCCCTCGGTCGTTGATTTCCTTAATCGCTTCCGACACTTGCGCGTAGGAAGCGGGCGTTTCTCTTAATTGACTCTTTAATCGCGAAGCTTCAAGCTCAATTTGACTCAGTTCGTCGTAGACGTTCAGGATTTTTCGTTGAGTCTCCAATGATGGAACGGGAACCTGGATCTTTTTGATATGTTCGACCGTCAACGAACAGGTTGCGCCGATCGACGAAAGGACGCAGATTTCCGCGCCCTTATCCGTGTTAAAAAAGAATTTCAGAAACTCGGGCAAGACCTTCTCCTGATTCGCGAGAATCTGAACGTAATTTTCCGGCGCGAGTTGAAGTTCATTAAGGTTGATCGCCGCGTCGTATTTTCCGAGTTTAGGGAGATAAACGGCGTTTTCCGCTTCGTCGAAAGGCGCTC
The DNA here is from genome assembly GCA_947305735.1 of uncultured Planctomycetales bacterium. Lineage (GTDB taxonomy): Bacteria > Planctomycetota > Planctomycetia > Pirellulales > Thermoguttaceae > RUG369. The sequence continues at coordinate 507 of CAMZEO010000337.1, forward strand.
CCGCCGAGCGCGCGTCGACGACCGCGTCGCTGATTTCCGAAATAGGAAGAATCGTTCCGTCGTATGCCTGTTCGAGCTTTTTCGCAATACGCTCCCGCCGACGCTCGTTCTCCGATAAAATGAATTGAGGAAACGACTCGCGCGCGACCCAGCGCCCTGAATCGTTCGAGTCGGGACTGCTCGTTTGAGCCAAATAATTGTCGACGATCGCCGAGACGTTCGCCCCTTTTTCCAATTTGGCCAGAAAGACGGAGTCGCGTTTCTTTCTGGAAAAAATCAGCGCTCTGGCGCCAATGGGGGTCGTCGCCTCGTACAATCCTTCCGTTAAATCGAGGCTCGCCGACACGAAAACGCCCTGTTTCGACTGCTCGTCGAGCATTTCCTTTGCCGTTTCCCAGTGGACGATTTTGTCCGCGAAGATAAAAACGCCCAACCCGTTTGGAGCCAATCGGCTTAATCCTTGTTCCACGATCCGTTGTTGAACGCCGTAGTTGCAAATGTCGTTGAGCGCGAAATCCGAGTAAACGACGTCGTACTGAGAACGCTCGACGACTTCTTCGGATACGGGGGAGATCCCGGTTTTTTTTGAAACCAATTCGCGAAAAGCGGAAGATCTGACGGACGAACGAATCGTCGGGACGACGTAATCAAGCGTGGAGACGACGGTTCGGAATTCGTCGACGTCGACGCCGACGGCGAACGGAATAAAGAGCCGTTTGCCGCCGCTTTTTTCAAGAAGCGTTCGAACAAATTCGAGCGCTATTTTCGGCGTGATCGAATTGTTCGCGGGATCCAGTTTTTGCGCGACCAGAAGTATTTCTCTAATCGAAGCGTTAGGCTTGATCGAACGCGCCAGGTCGGTCGCCCTTTTGGATCCGAGAGCCTTCGCTTCGTCGCTAACGAGCGCTTTAAATATTTCGCTCAACCGTTCTTTATCCATTGCGAACCTCTGAAACTGCCTGCAATTGACGCCGCTTATTCCTCGACGTCGACTCGATAACCTTCCGGCGCGTCGAGCGAGCGTTCGATCTTGCCGTTTTTCTTTTCCCACCTTAACTTAACGACGCCGCCGGGGACGGGCATGACGCCCGAAGCCCAATCGAGCGTTTCGATCGATCCGATTTTGATCTCGATCGTCTTATTGACCGCGTCGACTTTTCGAATCCCTAAAACGTCGCGATAGAACACATGCGCGACGTGGGAGGCGAACCCATGGTTGCAACTCGCGCTCGCGCCGACGTTTTCCCAGAGCGTTCCGGTTCTGTCCGCCATATATTCGTTGTACGCGACCGACTCGGCGAGGATTTGATCGACGCGTCCCGCCCGCGACAGAAGTTCCATGCGGACGACGTTGCCGACGAACGAGTTGGCTTTATGCACTTCGGGGAACCCTTTTTCTTTTTCGCGATTGGGTCCGAATTTGTCGAGGAGCGTCGCCCACAGCTCCGGGTATGTATCGGGCGTCGCGGTTTCGAAGAAGAACGCGAAGTACTGGCAGACTTCCGAGCGGTCGCGCAGAATTTCGAGCGAGCCGTCGTCGTCGCGCCTGGCGTGGTCGACGAAAAATTGTCCGTCAAACGACTGCTCGCGAATGACGGCTCTAATCTTCTCGGCTTTTTCGCGCCAGCGAGGCCTTTCGACGGCAAGACCCGACGTCAAAGATTTCATATCGGTATCTCGCGGGACGTCGTAGAGTCGACCGGCCGCGTCGAGCGCCGCCGCGTAGAGCATGTTCGTCGGATAGTTCACGTCCTGCAGAAACTTGTTCGCGTCCGACCATTCGACGAAGACGCGGTTCGGGAGCTTTTCGAGCAAACCGTCTTCGTTTTCATATTGCTTGAAAAATTTAAAGAGTTCCGCGACGCGCGACCTGAGAAGGTCGATCGTTTGGCGGTCGCCAGACCGAGCGAGGTATTCTTCGAGTTCGACGACAAACCACATCATCCAGTTCGGGATGAATTGTCCGTGCCACGTGTCGGACGGATAGCACATTGGGAGCGCTCCGTCCGGAAGGTTTGGAAAGCTTTTCGGGAGCCGATAATTTTCGTAGGTCGCGCGTTCGATATTCGTCCGGCCCGTGAGATCGAACGCCGCGCGCGCGGTGAAGAAGGAGTCGCACATCCAGCCCGCGCGTTCGCGATGAGGACAGTCGGAAAAGACGTCGACCGCGTTCGAGCGGAACGTAAGAACCGCCGCGTTATAGACTTTGACGATATGCTCGTCGGAGCAGTCGAACGACGCCTCGCGCGTATGCGGGTGCGCGTATTCGCGCATGTAGAACTTATTGAGCTTGAACGAGCCGCGCAGACAGTGGATTTTCACGTAACGCCCCGCTTGCGGGTCGAACGTTTCGCGCGCGATCGGCTTGTCGGAAGCGGGAAGCGTCCATTTGACGGCGTTGCACGTCGAGAAGCGCAGGAAATTGACGTCGCCCCGCGCGGTAAGAATTTCGTCGAACGTGATCGCAAGTTCCGTCTCTTCGGTCGTTTCGACTTCGAAACCCCAGAATCCGGCGTAGTCGGCGCCGAAATCGACGATTTGCGCGTCCCCTTCGCGATACGTCGCGCCGAACGCAAGGGGCGCGTCGGCGACGAATCTGGTCTTGTATTTGCCTATTTCGTCGGTGAGGATCAGTTCGAGTTCGTTCTCTTTGTACCCGTTGAATTTATCGTTGATTCCTGTAATCGCGGAGCCGCGCCATGGTTTGAAGTCGTCGCGCAATTCGAGAACGCCGCGTTTGCCCCAGCCGACGACCGGGAGAACGTCGAGTTCCGGGTACGGAACGCGGCGCGGCAGAAGTTCGACGTCCGGCTGAAGCGCCAACGCAACTTCCGCGCAGTCGGGTTCTTTGCGCAGGTCGTACGCTTCGATAAAGGTTCGGTGATACCCGTGCCGCTGGACTTTTTGGATTCGGACGCCCGTTCGATCGACCGCCTCGAACGAAGCGACGTCGACGCGCTCGTCCGCGCCGGTCGCCGCGAGAACTTTGCCAGCGCCGTCGACAAGCTCCGCCTGCAGAAACGCGGGCTGGTCGAGCAAATAGTAGCTGACGCTGTTGTAACCGGCGATTTCGACGCGGATTGCGTTGAGACCGCGTCGCAGGAACTTGCCTACGTCCCATTCGTCGACGCGGAACCAGCCTCTTGGGCCGCGCGCGGGCCCGTAGCACGCGTATTCGCCGTTGACAGCAACGCGCATGATCGACGAGCCGGTCGCGCGAAAAATCGCGCCGTCAAGCTCGGCGGAGTCGTCGAGCGAAACGTCGGCGGAAAAGAGAAGCGTAACGTTCATCTCGCGCTCGCGCCCTTGCGCCCAGACGGGCCTGGCGACGGCGAAGCG
>CAMZEO010000338.1 GCA_947305735.1 uncultured Planctomycetales bacterium
CATCGATCGTCCCGCCAAGCCGGAACACTTCAAGATCAAGGTTAAGGCGCTCAAGGCGCTCAAAGACATGGCGTGATTTAAGCGCGGCGAGCGTTTGATTTCAACCGTATGAAAAAGCGCGTTGTTCCAAAGAACGACGCGCTTTTTTTTTCGCGGACGGCAAACGCGACGCGAAAAAACCGGCGCGGCGACTTGACAAATCGGCGTTATCGTTCAGAATTAATCCCGACTTGGACGCGTTGATTCGATCGACGTCCGCCCGATCGGCGCCGTCCGGTTTTTCAATGATTCTAAACGCCGATTAAGGAGCGATTTATGGGGAACGTCGACGGTCAGGACGTCTTGAAGCCTGTTAAAAGAATTCTACTGAAAGTCTCCGGCGAATGTTTTTGTCCGCCAAACGAGCGCGGCGTCTCGATGGACTCCGTCAACCGTCTCGCGACTCAAATTGCGAACGTCGCCAAAATGGGCGTTCAAGTCGCGGTTGTCATGGGCGGAGGCAATATCCTCCGCGGCGCGCAATTCAAAGCGTCCGACGGCGCGTCCTCGATCCAAGAAGCGACCGCGCACTACATGGGGATGTTGGCGACGATTATGAACGGATCCGCGCTTCACGACGCCCTGGAAGCGCAGGGTCAGCCGACGCGGCTCATGACCGCGATTAAAATGGACGTCGTCGCGGAGCCGTACATTCGGCGACGCGCGTTGAGGCACTTGGAAAAAGGACGCGTCGTCATTCTTGCCGGGGGAATGGGAACGCCGTTTGTCACCACCGACACCGCCGCCGCCCAGCGCGCGCTCGAGCTGGACGTCGACTATCTCTTCAAAGCGACCAAAGTCGACGGCGTTTATTCGGCGGATCCCAACAAGGATCCCAACGCCGTTTTCTATCCGAATCTCACCTTTGAAGAAGCGATCACGCAAAATCTGCGCGTTATGGATCAGGAAGCGTTTGCGAAATGCCACGACCATGGCATGCCGATCATGGTCTTCAATTACCGCAAAGAAGGAAATCTCGAACGCGCCGCGCGGGGCGAACATATCGGAACGATCATTCGATAATCGTCCGTTTCCGCCGCTTCGACGACGCAAAGACGCCGGAACCGTCTTGAACGATTCCGGCGTCTTTTTATCGGTTCGACGTTCGCGCGATTATTTCGCGATCAAAACGACGCGGCATCCGTTGTAGGGGAACGGACGCAGACACGCGTCGCTTCCGCGATACGCCGACCGGCAGCTTCCCGCCGCGTCGTTCCAGCTTCCGCCGCGAAGAACGCGACGCGTTCCGGTTTCCGCGCCGGCGGGATCCGTTTGCGACTCGGTCGAATACGCGCCGTACCGATCCGAACAGAACTCCCAGACGTTGCCGTGCATATCGAAAAGTCCCCACGCGTTGGCGGGATACGACCCGACTTCCGTCGTTTTTTGAAGCCAGGGGCCTTTGACGTCCGTCCGGAATCCGTAATTGCCGTCGCAATTCGCCTGCGTTCCGTCGCAGACGTCGCCGAACGAAAACTCGGTCGTCGTGCCGGCGCGACACGCGTATTCCCATTGCGCTTCGGTCGGGAGCGCGAACGTCATGCCCTCGGGGGCGACGCCCAAATCGTTGAGTTTGACGACGAAAGCGTCGGCGTCGACCGCCATAATCGAGTCGACGGGATTCTTCGCGCCGACGAATTTACTCGGATTCGATCCCATGACCGCTTGCCAAAGTTCCTGCGTCGCGGGCGTTTCCAGCATCCAGAATCCTTTGGTAAGCGTCACCTTGCGAGTTCCATGATCGCAGGCGGTTCCGCCCATTAAGAATTCGCCGGGACAAGCGAGACGAAAACCGCAGGGAACGCCGTTAATCGTCAGCTCGTTGCGAGATCCCGACGGCTGATTATCGGACCAATTCGCGTTGTTTGTCGACATATAATGATCTCCTCTATTTAGGGAAAAGCAACTTCTGTTATGACAGGCGCGTCAAATTGACGCGGCGCCCTTTCTTCGCTCGCGATTTTAACGTCGCCGACGCGCGACCAACGAACGGCGACTCGAGGCTTTCGCGACTTCGCGCCCCGCGTCGATCTTAGTCGATCGGCTCCGCTTTGTCGTTATCCCATTTGCACGACGTATAGCGGACCGCGGCGACGACTTCGACAAACGCTTCGATCGCGCGATCGATATCCTCGTCGGTCGTATACCGGCTCAAGCTGAATCGAAAATTCCCCTGAAGCGCGCCGGTCGGAACCCGCATCGCCGAAAGAACGTGAGAAGGCTCGAGCGATCCCGACGTGCACGCGGATCCGCTCGACACGCAAACGCCGCGCTCGGACATGAGCATAAGAATCGCCTCGCCTTCGGCTCCGTAAACCGCGACGTTTAACGTGTTGGGCGTTCTCGGCGCGTTCTTGCCGTTTACGATCAGACGCGGAACGCGCGTTTCGAGCGCTTCCTGAAGCCGATCGCGCATCTTCGCCATACGGTCGCCGTTCTCGACGATCGAGTCCGTCTCGAGATCGAGCGCTTTGGCGAGCCCCATAATGTACGGAACGTTCTCGGTGCCGGCGCGACGGCCTTTTTCCTGATGACCGCCGATCAAAAAATGTTCGAACGGAGTTCCGCGCCTTACGTATAAGACGCCGATCCCCTTGGGCGCGTGGATCTTATGTCCGCTGAACGAGAGCAAGTCGACAAGCCCGAAAGCGCCCGTCAAGGCGTCTCCCGATTCGACCTTGCTCAGATCGAGCGGAAGTTTCGCGACCGACTGCGTCGCGTCGACGTGAAAGACGATTTTCGGATCCGTTTGCTTCGCGAGCCGGGCAAGTTTTTCGATCGGAAAGATTACGCCCGTCTCGTTGTTCGCGCGCATGATCGAAACGACCGCCGTTTTGCCCGGCTGAAGCGCCTGGACGTATTCGCGAAGATTCAACTTGCCGTCGCGATCGACTCCGATCCAGGAGACCTCGAAACCGTCTTTTTCAAGCCGCTTGCAGACTTCCAGAACCGCCGGATGCTCCACGCGCGTCGTCACGATTTGCCGACGTTTGGGATCCGCCTTAAGCGCCGCGCGAAGTCCGCCGACGAGAGCCGCGTTGTTGCTTTCGGTCGCGCAGGACGTAAAGACGATTTCGTCCGGATCCGACGCGCCGAGCCGCTTCGCGATCAGTTCGCGCGCCGACGCGATTTCGCGCGCCAGCTCCAGCGCGGGCGCGTACATCGAGCTGGGATTCCAGTATTTCGTCTCGAAATAGGGACGCATCGCGTCGACGACTTCCGGCGCGATCGCCGTCGTCGCGTTGTTGTCAAGGTATATGAATTTTTCCTGTTCCGCCATAAAAAGCCTCCTTAGGAATCTCGTAAAACGACGACGCAATTATAATACGTTTTTCAAAGTTGAACAGGCGGCGACTCGACTCGGCGCGGCGCAAAAAACGCAAAATTGGCGCCGCGGACGACAAACTTTGACCCGCGAACGTCGCGGACGAACAAGACGACGACAAAACGCGATTCTTACAAACCGACGCCGCGCCGCCGTCGTAAAAACCGCGAACGAACGGTCGCGCGATTTCCGATTGGAGTCTTCAAATATCCTCTTGCAATTCTTTTCCCGGCGCTATATGATTGATTAAGTCAACTAATCAATCAATCGACGCACTATGCGGAAAGGAGCGTTTGTCGATGAGCGTTTATCTTGGAATCGACGTAGGCACGTCGGGAACAAAAATACTGGCGATCCGTGAAGACGGAACAATTTTGGCGAGCGGAGTCGGCGAATACCCCTGTTACGCGCCGAAGCCGCTGTGGAGCGAGCAGAACCCGGACGACTGGTGGAAGGCGGTCGTGGAAACCGTTCCCGC
>CAMZEO010000339.1 GCA_947305735.1 uncultured Planctomycetales bacterium
CATGCGCGGCGGCGACGCCTTCTTCGACGTTTGTCACAGCTCGTCCCGGCGGTTGCGGTATTTTAAGATCCAAAAGCAGTTTCTCAAACGCGTCGCGGTTCTCCGCGCGCTCAATCGCGTCCGTGTCGGTACCGATAATCTTAACGCCGCGATCGGTAAGCGCTTGCGCAAGATTGACCGCAGTCTGACCGCCTAAGGTCGCGATCACGCCGTCCGGTTTTTCCAACTCGACGACGTTCATCACGTCTTCGACGCAAAGAGGTTCAAAATAAAGCTTATCCGTGCACAAGTAGTCGGTGGAAACGGTTTCAGGGTTGTTGTTGATTACGATCGCTTCGTATCCGGCGCTTCGAATCGTTCTAACGGCGTGAACCGTAGAATAGTCGAATTCCACGCCTTGTCCTATTCGAATCGGTCCCGACCCCAACACGACGATTTTTCTTTTCTCATTCTGAACGATCGATTCGTTTTCTTCTTCGTAAGTTGAATAAAAGTAAGGGATATAACTATCGAATTCGCTCGCGCACGTGTCGATCGTTTTATAGACGGGACGGATTCCCGCGTCAAGCCTTTTATGGTAGACGTCCAGTTCGGTCGTATTCCAAAGTTCGGCGATCGTTCGATCGGAAAAGCCGATCTTTTTGGCGTGTTGAAGCGTCTCGAGATCGTTGGGTCGCTCTTTAATCAGTTTTTCAACGTCGATAATATTGCGGAGTTTCCTGATAAAGAATCGGTCGATCATCGTCTGTTCGGCAATTTCGTCTACCGAAACGTCACGTCGCAAAAGCTCGGCGATCGCAAAGAGTCGATCGTCGGTGCCAATCTTGACGTACTCCAAAAGTTGCTCGACCGTCCAATCGTCAAATTTGGCGCTATGAAGTCCGTAACATCCTATTTCCAGAGAGCGCAACGCTTTAAGAAGGCTCTCCTCGAACGTTCGACCGACGCTCATCGACTCTCCGGTCGCCTTCATTTGCGTTCCTAGCGAATTATTGGCGTCGACGAATTTATCAAACGGAAAGCGCGGCGCCTTGATAACGACGTAATCGAGCGTCGGCTCGAACGACGCGGGCGTGTTGGCGATTTGAATCTCATCCAACCTCATGCCGACGCCGATTTTAGCGGAAACGCGAGCGATCGGATACCCGCTGGCCTTCGACGCGAGAGCCGACGAACGCGACACGCGAGGATTGACTTCGATCACATAATACTGGAACGACTTTGGATCGAGCGCGAATTGAACGTTGCAACCTCCCTCAATCTTCAACGCTCGAACAATCCTCAACGCGGAATCGCGAAGCATATGATATTCTTTGTTTGTCAGCGTTTGCGAAGGACACGCGACGATCGAGTCGCCCGTGTGTATTCCGACGGGATCGACGTTCTCCATATTGCATATGGCGATCGCCGCGTCGTTGGAGTCGCGCATAACTTCGTATTCGATTTCCTTGAACCCTTTGACGCTCTTCTCGATCAGGACTTGTTTCACCGGCGAGAGCGAGAGCGCGTTCTTCATAAGCGGCTCGAATTCTTGCGCGTCATTAGCGAATCCTCCTCCGGTGCCTCCCAAAGTAAACGCGGGACGCAACACGACTGGAAATCCAATGCGCGCGGCAATTTGCAAACCGTCTCCAACGGACGACGCCGTTTCGGACGGCAACGTCGGCTCGCCGAGTTCCTGACAGAGTTCCTTAAACAAACGCCGATCTTCCGCGCGTTCGATGCAGTCGCTTTTCGTGCCGAGCAACTCTGTTCGACACTCTTCGAGAATCCCGCGCTTTTCGAGTTGCATCGCGAGATTCAATCCCGTCTGTCCTCCAATTCCGGGAAGAATCGCGTCCGGTCGCTCGTATCGGACGATCTTAGCTATATATTCGAGCGTCAACGGCTCCATGTAGACCTTGTCCGCAATGCTCGGGTCGGTCATAATCGTCGCGGGGTTGGAATTGCAAAGAACGACTTCGTATCCCTCCTCCTTAAGCGCCAGACACGCTTGAGCGCCCGCGTAATCGAATTCCGCCGCCTGACCGATCACGATTGGACCCGAACCGATGACGAGTATCTTATGAATATCTGTTCGTTTAGGCATAATTCGAACCAATAATCGTTTGTCGCTTATGCAAAAACAGCGCCCTATCGGCGCCGGAGAAGGTTGATAAAACGATCAAATAGATGGTAATTGTCCTGAGGACCGGGCGCGCTTTCCGGATGGTACTGAACGCTAAACGAGCAGTCGCGCTCGCACTTGACGCCCTCGATCGTCCGGTCGAGCAGATTAATATGGGTCGCTTGCAACGGCGTTTCGTGAAGACTGTCCGCGTCGACCGCGTAGGAATGATTCTGAGACGTTATATAAATCTTGTCCGTCTCTAAATCGTTTACCGGATGATTGCCTCCGCGATGTCCGAACTTCAACTTATACGTCTTCGCGCCGTAAGCGAGCGAAAGAATCTGATGACCGAGGCATATCCCGAAAATCGGAAACCTCCCGATAAGAGCCTTTACTGCGGCGATCGTCTCGGGAACGTCGGTCGGATCGCCGGGACCGTTCGAAAGAAAAACGCCGTCGGGACGGAACGATTCGATCAGGTCTGCGCTCGCGTTCCAGGGAACAATCGTCATAGAACAGCCGCGGGCATTAAGCTCGCGAACGATGTTCTCCTTCATCCCGCAATCGACGGCGACGATTCGCCAACGCGCGTCGGGAACGTCCGCGACCTCAATTTCTTTTCGACTAACTCGCGAAACCGCGTCGGTTGGAATCGCCTCGCGTTTCAGCGCTTCGAGCGCGTCTTCTTTTGACGTCGAGACGCTTGTCAACAACGCTTTCCTCGAGCCGCGATCGCGTATCGAACGCGTCAACTTGCGCGTGTCGACGCCGCTGATTCCCGAGACGTCGAATTTCTTCATGACGAAGCCTAACGTCGCGGCGCTCCGGAAGTTGGACGGTTCGTCGTTGTATTCGCGAACGATCAGCGCGCTCGCGGACGGTCGGCGCGTTTCGTAGTCGTCGTCCGCCATGCCGTAGTTCCCGATAAGCGGGTACGTCATGACGATTCCCTGATACGTGTAGGAAGGGTCGGAAACAATCTCCTGATACCCTACCATTGACGTGTTGAACACGACTTCGCACACTTTGTCGGAAGCGGAGCCGAAGAGATACCCGTAGTACTCTTCTCCGTCTTCCAAAACCAATTTCCTGTCAAACTCTTTGATCATTTTCTCCTCGTCTGCGAGACGCCGGACGTTAAACTCCGCTCGCGCCGTAGTTCGACAAAACGCGCGCGGAAGGATCGCTAACCTTGCAACCTTCCCAGGACTGGTTCGGAAGCCAGAAGTCGACGATCATTTCTCCCTGACCAGGGTAATACTTTTCAAAAATCTCGCGGTAAAGGAGCGATTCCTTCGTGTACGGTCGAGCGTGAGCGTAAAGAGCTTTTTTCTCCTGAAGCTCTTCGTCGGTATATTTCGTTTCGGCGTAGGCTTTAAGGTAATCGACCATCGAATGTCCGACCGCGTCGGAGAACGCCGCTTTTTCGCGCCATAAAATCTCGGACGGCAGATAGTCGCCGTCTTCAAAAGCGCGTCGAAGCAAGTACTTTCCCTTTCCGTACTTATTGATTTTCATTTCCGGATCGAGCGCCATGACGTACTTGACGAAATCAAGGTCGCCGAACGGAACGCGAGCTTCGAGCGAATTGACCGAAATGCATCTGTCGGCGCGAAGAACGTCGTACATATGCAGTTCGCGAACGCGTTTTTGCGCTTCTTTCTGGAACTCCTCCGCGTTGGGCGCGAAATCTGTGTATTTGTACCCGAACAGCTCGTCGGATATCACG
>CAMZEO010000340.1 GCA_947305735.1 uncultured Planctomycetales bacterium
AGAGCGCATGGCTGGCAGCCATGAGGTCATCGGTTCGAACCCGTTATCCTCCATTTATTCGTTTTCTTGCGCCCTCGGAAGTTGTCAGAATGTCTTGGCGTCGGTATAATCCTTACGGACGCGTTTCTAAAATTTTAGTTGTCGTCGAGCTTCAAAGGCGGCAATGGCAACGCTTACGGAGAGATTAAGCGATCTGATCTGAGGACGGATCGGAATTCGTAAAGCGTGTTCTTCATCCTCGATAAAAGACGTCGGCAAACCTTTAGATTCTGATCCAAAAACAAATGAGTCGCCTAACTGGTACGTTGGTTCTTCGTAACTTCGTTTGCCGCGTTTTGAAAAATAAAAAAAACGTAACTCTGACTCGGGAACGTCGTTTGCTTCCGCTAATCTTCTTTTCAAAGCCGACCAGTTAGGAGTGATTTCCCACTCAAGGCTAGACCAGTAATCAAGACCGGCTCGTTTCAGTTTACGGTCGTTAATTTGGAATCCTAACGGTTCTATCAGCCACAATTTTGCGCCAATCCCAACGCACGTTCGCCCGACCGCTCCCGTGTTGGCGGCTATTTCAGGCTCGTATAAAACAATATTCAAGGGAGCGCGATTTTTTGACGTGCAAGAGAAGCCTTCAATACGCCCCCTCTCAAAAAAAGAAAAAGCTGGAAAGTCGCCCATGCCACAAGCTCCACCTCTTTAAAAACATATTAGAAGTTATTTCACAACCCTTTTTAATACGATCATTATAAAGGCGAGGGTTACAAACGCCTTATAGTTCGATAAAAAACGATCGTAGCGAACGACAATCCGACCGATGGTCTGTAATCAAGCGTCTGCTCGTTCGATCTTCCGGCGGCGCTTATAACGTAGTCACTTGCAACCATAACGCGTTTTGTGTTTGTTGTTTTCGGTGAGGACAAATTAAATTTGTACCGCGTTCCCTTTTAAAACGCTCTTGAAGAGCTTTACTAAAGGCGGCTCTGCCCATATGCCAATCGCCTGATTTTTTCGCGGACGACCGGCGCCCTTACGAGAAATTCGCGATGTGTCAAGCGTTTGTTCAATCAATCGAGCCTCATCAGGCGTCGCGGAAGAAACGACAAGCACAATTGGCAAGACCTCGCCGTCTGCCGCCGCCATAAGTTTTGTTCCCCGTCTCACACTTTGTTTTACTGATTCCAGAGCCCATTTTTCCTCGGCGCAAAAGTTCCATCGGCAAAAGCTTCATCCCAATTCAAACAATCGCGCGCATCAAACGTTCCAAGTGATTAATGATATATGTCGATCCATAGGATCGATCCTGCTCTTGCCATTTGTTCATTCTGCGCCAACAGGCGCTTACAGAAGGAAATCGTTATGGCATATCGCCAACGAGCGCGCATGCCAGACAAATCCATAAAACGCCTTCAAGACAATCTTGATAGGACGCCCGTTTTTGTCCGCCTTTACTAGATTGGACCGGTTCGGGCAAAAACAGCGCAATTTGTTCCCATCGTTTGTCCGTTATTTTCTTACCAGTTGCATAATCGCGCTTTTTCATCATTATAATCCACTCAGGCTGAGGAAATAATACCTAATTAGAGCATTTCAAACAATATTCGTTTAGGAAACATCGACGAGAGTTATGAAACTATTTTTAGAAACACGAAATAAGAGGCGTAAGAGAACAAAAAAACCGTTCGACCACCCGAACGGCTTTTTTATATCCTCCCTCTTTAAAAAAATCAAACTTAGCGATGACGCTTTTTATCCTTCTTAATTAAACGACTATGATCCTCATATTCAGCTTTGGCCAGTTTTTGCTGTTCCTTGGCTCGTTCGACGACTTCATTCCACCATTCGCGCAAAGAACTCTTCTTTTGTCCGTTAGAACTTGGAGAAATACGTCGTCCCTTTTTATCGCGTTTCAACTCATAAACTTCGTAGGGACGTCCAGAAGTAGCGCGCGATCGACGCTTATCTTTCTTTGATTCAAATCCTGCAACGGTCGCCGTTTGGGAAATCGACTCGTTTGAAGAGACGACGGAAGAGAGTTCCATCTGCTTTTTCGGCAGTAGCTTTCTCTCAAGTAATCCCCACAAGCTTGAGACGATGAAGTAAACGCAAAGACCGCTTGGCACCTTAAAGAACATGAGTCCCATGAAAATCATCATGAAATTCATCATTTTACGCATAGAACGCTGTTGACGAGCCTGCTCGTCATCCCCGACGACGGGAGGAACAAGAAGCTTTTGCTGAACGAGAAACAACGCGATCGTAACAACGGGCAATACGTTAAAATACGGACCAAGGCAAAACATAGATAAAAAGCCTCTGCCGCTCATATTAAAACCGGGCCACCCTATGCTATTCCATAAAGAGCTCCAATCGACGGCCATATCAGGAGCCGCTAAATTAGAACACCACCTAACGCTCTTTGCAAACAAGGGAGCTCCGTACAAATTAACGTCGATCGATAAAGCTCTATACAAACCTATAAAAATAGGCATCTGGATAAAAATAGGGAGACAACCGCTCAAAGGATTAACGCCATATCTTTTGAATAGCGCTTGTTGAGCGGTCATCATCTCTTGCGGATTATCCTTATACTTCTCCTTCAACTTTGCGATTTCGGGTTGTAATTGCTGCATTCGCATCGAGCTTAAAACTTGTTTTCGACTTAATGGGAACAAACACATACGCACCAGGATGGTCAACATCATTATGGCAATTCCATAGTTGAAAACCATATAATCGTGGAAGAAATGTAAAATCCACAGAAGAGGAATTGACACAAACCAAAACCACCCGTATACGATCGTTTTACTAAGACCGTAATCAGACATCACGTCGCGTTGTTTTGGACCTACGAAAATGGTAAATCCCTGGCTGTACGAGTCCCCGTCCTGACCATAGCGGGCTAACTTCTTGTCAGAACTCTTCAAACGATATGAAACATCAGTAAAATTTATATGATCGACCAGACGCGATCCCACTCGAATTGGAGCGTAGGCAAAACGTTCGTCTTCGAGAGAAGAATCAGGAATTGCCGTGCATTGAAAATACTGACCGTCCACGCCAAGGAAATCTAATCTAATCTCGTCGCTTTGTTGAGTATTCTTTCCCTGAGCAATATTCCAACAAGAAATGACGTTAAAAGTTTTTCGATTATTGATAGATACTACCAAATCGCGCAAACCGTAAGATCCCATTTTGGGCCCCGTCTTACGGCCGGCGGAAAACCAAGCGCCTTCAAGAGGCAAACCAGTCGGACCATCCATTAGACAAGACACGACGCGCTCGGCGTTGGGATCAATATTTCGAACTTGGAAAGATAGTTTTAAGTGATATGCGCGACCATTTCCTAACGGTATGTCCTTAACTCCAAATTTACTCGAATTTTTCCGAACGTTCTTGCCACTTTCAGCAACCTGAACAAGTTCGAATTTTTTCGTAACCTCAAGCCTTCGTTCCAGCAAAATCTTTCTAAAAACAGCGACCCCATCAGTAGATTCTTCGGGAACGTATTCCCAAAAACCATTGCGGAGACTCACCCCGGAAAGTTCGCTGTCAAGGATGGACGACCTCGCGGCGTCGGCGTTACGCTCGCGTCGATTTACAGATTCACCGGGAGACCAGTTGGCGAGCTTCTCACCGTCAATACTACCTAAAGTCGTCAAAAAAGAAGCGGGTTCGCTATTGACTTTGCGAACATGAGGAGCCTTTTTATCATAAGGAACACGGCGGGTAGATTCCCTCATAACAGGAATTGCCTGCATTACCGAAAGTTTATCTGCAGGTTTTCCGTTGATTTCTTTGATGAGGTTCATACCCGCAAGATAACCCTGCCCTTCAAAATT